>JAEUUD010000216.1 GCA_016787625.1 Cyclobacteriaceae bacterium | reverse complement strand
GACCGGTTACGTTCAGGAACGAATGCGGTTACGTTGGCCTGGTGCGTGAAGATTCCTTCATTTTCAGGTTGGTGATGAACTCCAACGAGCACTTTAGCAACGACAGCGCTCCGGCCGAGACGGAGAGCCATACCGTCAGGTTTGAAGACATCATCTGGATTGATGTCAGGTGATGGTCATATTCACTTTGGATCAATATCGACTAGACGACAACGTTTACCATGTTGAAAATCGAAGTATACCCGACGCAACAATAAAGGATTGCTCAGCGGTTGTTCCTATATTTGGCATCCCTGAAACAAAGAGTACCATGAAAATCAAATTCTTATACACAGCCACCCTCCTTGTAGCGTTGGCTTGCAACAGTCCAAAAAACGAAACCACAGTATCAACAGGTGAAATGGACCGCAGTGTCCTCCCTATCAAAGAACCTGAAGCGCCGACCCTTTCGGAACTGGATGCACGCAATGCCAAGGCACCGGCACGATTTCAGGTAAAGGCGCCTTCTAAAGCCCCCAACGTACTCGTCATCCTCATCGATGACATTGGCTTCGGCCACTCCAGCGCGTTTGGCGGACCCATCAACATGCCCAACCTGGAAAGGCTCGCATCAAATGGATTGAAATTCAACCGGTTCCATACAACGGCGCTCTGTTCACCTACGCGTATGGCCTTGCTTACCGGTTACAATCACCACTCCAACAACGCCGGCGCCATCATGGAAGTGGCTACCGCGTTCCCCGGCAATACAGGCATTCGCCCGCAAAGCATTACTCCCATCGCCAACGTGCTCCGCATGAACGGCTACAGTACTGCAGCCTTTGGCAAATACCACGAAACCCCGCCATGGGAAGCATCCGTCTCCGGTCCGTACGATCGTTGGCCAACAGGATCAGGGTTTGAAAAATTCTATGGATTCATCGGCGGCGAAACCAACCAATGGCACCCGATGGTGTATGATGGCACCACGCGCGTGTTCCCGAAAGTGGATGACCCTAATTATCATTTCACCAACGACATGGCCGACCAGGCGCTGGCATGGATGAACACGCAGCAGTCGCTCACTCCTGACAAACCCTTTTACATGTACTTCGCTACCGGTGCCACACATGCCCCGCACCACGCGCCAAAAGAATTTATCGCCAAATACAAAGGCAAGTTTTCCCAGGGCTGGGACAAGCTCCGCGAGGAAACGCTGGAGCGTCAGAAAAAATTGGGTGTCGTTCCACAGGGTACGGTCCTGGCTCCCAAGCCGGAGGCCATCAAAGACTGGGATCAACTCACAGCCGATGAAAGACGCCTGTTCGAAAGGCAAATGGAAGTCTTCGCCGGCTTTGGCGAGCATACCGACAGCCAGGTGGGTCGACTGCTTGATGCGCTTGAAGCCCGCGGTGAACTCGACAACACGCTCATCTTCTACATCGTCGGAGACAACGGATCGAGCGCGGAAGGTGGCATGATCGGCATGTTCAACGAGAATACTTACTTCAACGCTGTACAAGAAACGCTCGACATGCAGTTGAGCAAGATCGACAAGCTCGGTACGGAGGAAACCTACAATCACTTCGCCGCCGGATGGGCTGTTGCAGGCAACACGCCGTTCACCTGGACGAAACAAGTAGCCAGCAATTTTGGTGGAACCCGCAATGGCATGGTGGTACACTGGCCAGGAGGAATCAAGTCAAAGAATGAAGTGCGGTCGCAGTTCCATCATGTGATCGATGTGGCCCCGACGGTTTACGATGCGGCGGGTGTACCGGCTCCGAAGACCGTGTACGGAATTACACAAAGGCCAATCGAAGGGATGAGTATGGCATACGCATTTGACAATGCTGCGGCTCCCGACGTGCGTAAGACACAGTACTTCGAAATGATCGGCAACCGGGCTATTTACAGTGATGGCTGGTTTGCCGGCACCATTCACAAAGCACCCTGGGAGCAGCAGCCGCGCAGGCCGCTGGCCGAAGATGTGTGGGAGTTGTACAACGTGAACGAGGATTTCAGCCAGGCCAACAACCTCGCTGAAAGCAATCCGCAGAAGCTGGAAGAATTGAAGAAGAAATTTATGGAAGAGGCTGCGAAATATCATGTGCTTCCTATCGACGACAGGAGCATTGAGCGTTTTGATCCTATAATCGCCGGACGCCCCGACCTGATGAATGGCAGAACCAAGCTCACGCTCTACGAAGGAGCTACCGGTATCACGGAAAACGCGTTCATCAATGTGAAGAATACATCGCTGAAGATTACGGCCGAGGTAGACGTACCCGCTAACAGCAGTGGCGTCGTGCTTTGCCAGGGAGGCGACTTTGGCGGCTGGACGCTCTACTTCCTCGATGGAAAGCCGGCCTACTCATACAACTGGGTGGGATTGGAGATGTACACCGTTGCTTCGTCACAGAAAGTTGCGGCGGGCAAACACACACTGGTCCTTGACTTCGCCTACGAAGGTGGTCGCGGTGGTGGCGGAACAGCCACGATCCTGCTTGATGGAAACAAGATTGCTGACGGCAAGATCGGCAAGACCAACAGCAACACGTTTGGCATCGATGAGTCGGCCGACGTGGGTACTGATGAAAACACACCGGTGTACCCTCCATACGCACGAAAGGAGAAGTTCAACGGTAGGATCAACAGTGTGACGATCGATACCAAGCCTGGAAATTAGGCCTACCTAAATTCTTCCCGCGCCTTTGATGCCCATTCCTTCTTCACCTGTTGGAAGTCCTTCAGGAACTTCTCGTTGTTGAAGAGCATGTTCACAAACTGCCGGGCGAAGATCCGACCTGATTCAGAATCACTGGGGTAATGTACTCCGATGATCTCGCGTGAATGGGCCATGTCGTAGGCATCCTTTAGAAAAAAGTCTGCAAACTCTGGAGCAAGTTCAGCATACAAGTAGGCGTTGACGTACGAGTTGGATGCATGGCCACTTGGATAAGCTGCCCAGTCCGTTTCCTCAAGGTTTTTAAGGGCAGGGTCTATCACATAAGGCCTGATCCTGGCGTACTTGAATTTCAGTGACCAGATAAAATAGCTCGCATCCTGCCACACGTTGGCAACGAGAGCAGCAGTTAATGGCAGGTTGTCTGCGTTGAACCAGGTTCCCACCGATCGCCCAATATGAAATAGATTCCTGCGAAATCGGGTGTACGTTGTGTCTGTGGGCTTAACACGAAGATTGTAGTACACATTGGCATAGAACAGACTGGCACGTACATCCTCTTTGGTCCTCTGCTTCTGCAGTGCCAGCAGGTAATCGATCTCCTTCCTGGTTTGTTCAGAACTGTTGGCTGGCATTTCCGGTATGATGAAATCATCAACCGAGACATTCTCCAGGTAAACTGGCTTGAGGCTCATCCTCCGATCAATGGTAGACTGATCGGTGATGAACTTCTGACGGTCTATTTCTTCATTTGGTGTTCTATACTTGGGACTAAATGCCGTCAGTTGTTTATAGTGTCCACGGGCGGGTGTCAGCTCGCGCAGTTGTCGAGGCTTTGTCTTTTGGGCTGTCCCAATAAAGGAAAGAAAAACAAATGTGAGTAGGAGTAACGTTTTGTATGCGCTCATGTTTTAAAATGATTTGTATACGTATGACGGATGTGGAATAAAAAAGACGCAAACTTTTTCTGCGTCTTTTGACTAGATCATGCGTCTCAGGTACGAGTGAATGATCGGTCGATCATTCTATTTGAAACCAAAGCTCTATTCTTATGGAAAATCAATTTGATCCGGGTTGTTGCGATGGCGACAACGGATGCTGCGGTGGTGTCACAAGTGGGTGCTGCTAAGGTTCAGGGCGGGTCCTCCCGCCCTTTACTTACATGAATCCGATGGGGATGGGCAGCGATAAGGA
>JAEUUD010000215.1 GCA_016787625.1 Cyclobacteriaceae bacterium | reverse complement strand
TCTGCCCGCATCCGTTCCCCGAAGCCGGGCATCATCTTTTGACATACCGCCAGGGTGGCCTCCGGGGTTACATCCCTTACTGCAGGCCCTGTTCCGCCCGAAGTCACGATCAGGCAGCATCCCTGGTTGTCGGCCATGTCGATCATGGTTTTTTCGATCATGGGTTGCTCATCGGGGACGACGGCGTAAACTTTTTCCCATGGACTGATCAGATATTCTTTGAGTGTGGCCTCAATGGCCTTACCCGGGATATCTTCGTAGACTCCCTGACTTGCCCTGTCGGAGACATTGATGATGCCGATGCGGATCATGCCGACGGGGATGAGCGGAACTTAAGTTTAGGAGACCTCCCTTTCTTGTAGACCATCCGGCCTTGTGCCTTTCCTTTGCGGATTTTTCGTTGTGCTTCTGCAGGCAACGCAACTACTTCACGGCATTCTTCAGAACAGCATCCGGAGAATTTCTCAGAACATTGATCGCATTGAATAAACAATAAGTGACAACCTTCATTGCGACAGTTGGTGTGACTGTCGCATGGCACACCGCATTGGTGACAAACACTAATGACTTCTGGTGAAATACGTTCGCCAAGCCGCTCATCGAAAACAAAATTCTTGCCGATGAATCTGTTCTCAAGCCCCTGTGTTTTTACCTGGCGTGCGTACTCAATGATGCCGCCATCAAGTTGAAAGACATGCTTGAATCCTTTATGCTTCATCCACGCACTGGCTTTCTCACACCTGATTCCACCCGTGCAATACATGACGATGTTGCTTTCCTTCTTGTCGCTCAGCATATCTTCAACAACAGGAAGTGATTCTTTAAAAGTATCTACGTCTGGGCAGATGGCATTTTTGAAATGGCCCACTTCACTTTCATAGTGGTTGCGCATATCCACCACAATCGTATCAGGTTTTGCTGTTAGGTCATTGAACGCTTCTGCGCTAAGGTGTTTGCCGGAGTCACTGGCGTTGAATGTCTCATCGCGAAGGCCGTCAGCGACGAGTTTCTTTTTTACCTGCACCTTCAATACATAAAATGATTTTCCGTCGTCTTCAATGGCGATGTTGAGCCTAACGCCCCTGAGAAATCCGGTATCGTTCAATGTTTGGATGAATGTATCCATGCTGTCTTTAGGGATACTCATTTGGGCATTGATTCCTTCAGGTGCCACATACACGCGGCCCATGATACCCAGAGCACTCCATCCTGCATAGATCCTGTCTCTGAATTCAGTTGGGTTGACGATGTGATGATACTTATAGAAGGAGAGTGTCGTCCTGCTGGCATCTCCGGAATGGAGTTTTTGCCGGAGTACGCGTTTGTCAACTTTGTTGTGAAGTGCGCTCATGGCCTGCTTACTTGTTGTCGACGGCAGCCTTGAGTTGACCGCGCAGAAGCTGGTTGTATTCTTCGCACGTCAGGTAGCCAAGCTTGTTGCAATATCCGCATGTGGCGTATTTCTCACCGACGTATGTCTTCCGAATGATGACTGTTGAGCCATTACACACCGGACACACCACCTTTCCGCTCGGTCCACAGTCGAGGGTGAAATCCTTGGCCAGGATTTCCTGTGCCTTGGCGGACTGTGCCAGTCGCTGCTGAACGAGCGCGTCTTCTGATTTCTTAAGCCATACGGATGCGTCCTGTGAGAACTGACCCGCGGTGCCTTTCAGTTGTATATACTTTGTAAGCCAGTCAACGCTCTGCTTGTATTTCTGCAGGTGATAGGAATTCTTTCCGAAATAGTAAGCCAGGTCGGAGGGAATGCTCTTCATGTTGGCGAGTACATACCGAAACCGGCTGTCGGCTTCTTCGTACTGTTCATTGTTCAGAAACTGAATGGCAGAATCCAGTCTTGCTTCGATCTGGCGGGACTTTTGATACTCGCGCTGCTTTTCAAGTTCGCGGATCTTGTCCTGTTGCGTATCCTGGCTGCGGGCGATGCCGGTACTCAGCAAAAGCATGATGACTACCAATACCCTCATTGAAACCTCGATTTTGGTAGTTGTAGCCATTCCAGTGTAGCGTTGGCAAAAATATCCTCTTTTGTTTTATCCGGAAGGCTGCCGTCTTCGATAAACTTTCCAATTTCCAGGTCACCCAGGGGAAAGGGATAGTCGGAACCGAGGGTAACGCGCTTAGGGCCCATCATCTTCACAACGTATTCCAGCATGACATGGTCGTGCGTGATGCAGTCGACCCAGAACTTGCCAAGGTAGGCCTCCGGGCTGGTCTTGTTATCAAGGGCCACCAGGTCGGGGCGGCAGTCGAAACCATGTTTGATTCTTCCGAGTGTAAACAAGAATGATCCCCCTGCATGGGCGAAGTTCACCCGGAGGTCTGGAAGTCGTTCAAAAACCCCGCCAAAGATCATCGAGCAAATGGCGCGCGTAGTTTCGGCAGGCATGCCCACCAGCCATGGCAACCAGTATTTTGTCATGTTCTTTTCACCCATCATATTCCAGGGGTGTACCAGCACCGCCATACCAAGTTTAGCGCACGCTTCGAAGATGGGAAAGAAGCGTGCATCGCTCAGGTTCTCATCATTGATGTTGGAGCCGATCTGAATTCCGTGAAGGCCAATCTTTTTGCAGCGCTCCAGTTCTTTGATGGCCAGGTTCGTGTCCTGCATGGGCAACGTGCCAAGTCCGACATAATTTTTTGGAAACTGCTCAACCAATTCAGCGATATGATCATTGAGAAAGGTGGCAATGGTTAGTGTATCACTTGGCTTCGCCGTATAGGAGAACATGACCGGAATGGTACACACAACCTGTACCTGCGTTTTGTGTGACTGGTATTCAGTGATTCTGAGGGTAGGATTCCAGCAGTTCTCTTCGATCTCCCTGAAGAAAGCCGTCCCTTTCATCATGTTGGCAAACCCCTTTCGGTGATGTTCCAGATGGATAAAGTCGCCGTAACCGAACTTTTCTGTCCAGTTGGGCATTTTTTCAGGAATGATGTGTGTATGTGAATCGATCTTCAGCACTTCGACAATAGATAATCCTGCAAATATAAGGCTAATTAAGTGTCGGAGTGTCTAAGTGTCTGGGTTGAGGGTGGTTGTGAACAACTATGCAAACTAATCGGTGTTTTTTTGAGGTGTTGAAGTGTTGAAGGGCTGAAGCGCAGTCGAAGCATGACATGAGAGCTGTGAAATTGAGGGTGTAAGGTGTTGAAGAGGAGGCTTTGCGAAACATGGCGACTCTGCGCCTTCGCGCCTGTCCCGCCTGGCGGGGGTGGTTACTTTAATAACCGTTGAGTTCGTTAGAAATTTTCACCGCAAAGACACGAAGACGCAAGGGTGCGCAAAGGAGTGTCTGGGTGTCTGAGTTGAGGGTGGTCACGAACAACTATGCAAATCAATCTGTGTTAATCCGTGT
The DNA here is from genome assembly GCA_016787625.1 of Cyclobacteriaceae bacterium. Taxonomy (GTDB): domain Bacteria; phylum Bacteroidota; class Bacteroidia; order Cytophagales; family Cyclobacteriaceae; genus ELB16-189. The sequence goes on along the minus strand of JAEUUD010000215.1, from coordinate 485 downwards.
AATCCGTGGCTTTGAAGTGTTGAAGAGCTGAAGTGTTGAAGTATCTGAGTGTCTGGGTGTCTAAGTGTCTGGGTTGAGGGTGGTCACGGATAACTATGCAAATCAATCTGTGTTAATCCGTGTAATCCGTGGCTTTGAAGTGTTGAAGGGCTGAAGTGTTGAAGTGTATAAAGAAGTGTCTGGGTGTCTGTGTGTCTGAGTTCAACTAGATTTCTAGCTTCTAGATTCCAGCTTCTAGCTTCTAGATTCTGCCTACCTGAGCCCCCCGATAACGGCTTCGACGGCGAAGTGATCAGATAAGTCCTGATGCTCTTCGTCCCACCGCTGCCTGATGATCTTTACCTGGCGGGTAATGGCGGGCGATGTGCCTTGCGGCCTGACAAAGATATAATCAAAGAGGATGCGTGCCTCTTTGTTGCCTTCACACAAGTCGTTGTACGGCCGGTCCATCGTGTACTGCTGATCACCCTTGAGGTCTCCGTCTT
>JAEUUD010000214.1 GCA_016787625.1 Cyclobacteriaceae bacterium | reverse complement strand
CTTTGAACTTTTCTTCCGCGAGCAGCGACCTTTCTTTATTGAAGGGAACAACGTCCTCAACTTTCCACTCAATAACAACAATGCCAACAATCTCTTCTATTCCCGTCGTATAGGACGAAGTCCGCAGGGATCAGCAGACGTAGGACCCAATGAGTTTGTCAAGCAGAACAGCCGTACAGCCATCATCGGTGCCGCCAAGCTGACGGGCAAAAACCACAACGGTTTCTCCTGGGGCATCATGGAGTCGGTGACAAGAGAAGAGAAGGCAACGATAGAGAACGCGGGAGAAACAAGGTATCAGACCATCGAACCGATGACCAACTATTTTGTGGCGCGGGCACAGCAGGACATCAATAAGGGAGCAACCATTGTCGGTGGGATCTTCACGGCCACCAACAGGAAGATTGAAGACCCTAAACTTGACTGGCTTCACAAGGAAGCATATTCCGGCGGACTGGACCTGGTGCACAACTGGCAGGAGCGAAAGTATTTTATCAATGCCAAAGTGTTCGGCAGCTATGTCTCGGGAAGTACCGATGCCATTACCAACACCCAGTTGTCATCGGAGAGATATTTTCAACGCCCCGACAACGAATATTCCGAGTTGGACACTACGCGCAAGTCGCTGATGGGTACGGGAGGCACGCTGTATTTCGGCAAGCAGAGCGGCAAGTTTACCTACGAATTTGGCGGAAGCTGGCTGTCACCACAGTTGGAGCTGAATGACATCGGGTTCATGGTGCAGACAGACCGCATTCGGCAGTGGGGATTTCTGCAATACCGCGTGCCTAATCCGGTGGGGATTACTCGATCGCAATACTACAACGCATTTCAATCAAACAACTGGGACTTTGATGGGAGAAAACTCTCCCGTGACTTTGAAATGAACTGTGTTTTTGAATTCAAAAATTTCTGGGAAGCAGGCAACGGCATTGGTTATAATGTATTCGATGGATCGAACGCCGACCTGCGCGGAGGGCCATCCATCCGGTACCCCGGCAACATTTCCTATTGGATGTTTGTCGCTACCGACGGCAGGAAGAAACTTCAGTTCGTCCTGAACCCGTCATTCCTCTGGGGTCAGGACAATTTCTTGAAAAACACCAACCTGGACCTGGAAGTAAACTATCGGCCTACTAACGCGTTGAGGATTTCTGTTGCATCAGGATTGTACCTCAACCACAACCAGATTCAGTATGTGACAACCGGCGACGTATCCGGGGAGCCCCGATACGTGATGGGTGAAATCGACCAATCGACATTCCGCGTGTCGGTACGCCTGACGTATATGATCACACCCAACCTGTCCATCCAGTACTGGGGACAACCCTTCGGAACTTCAGGTCAGTACAACAACTACAAGAACATCACCAATTCACAGGCGGCTCAATACCAGGACCGCTTCATGATGATGCCGGCCAGTTGGTTGACCCTTAATGGCGATGAGTACCAGGTGGATGAAGGAAACAAAGGTTCGGTAGACTATTCTTTCGCCAAGCCTGATTTCAACTTCGGACAATTCCGGTCCAACATGGTCATCCGTTGGGAATATATCCCGGGCTCTACCGTGTTCTTCGTCTGGACCCAGGAGATGAACGGCGCGTTCTACAAACCCGGTGACACCGGCCACACGCAGTATGCCTTTGACTTCAACCAGCAGGCACATAATGTGTTCCTGGTGAAGTTCACGTATAGGTTTGTACTTTAACGAAGTGTTGAAGTGTTGAAGTGTTGAAGTGTTGAAGTGTTGAAGTGTGGAAGTGTTCAAGTGTTGAGGTGCGATAAGAATCCAGAACCCATTTCTCATTTCTAATTTCTCATTTCTAATTTCTAATTTTTAGTTCTTAGTTCTTAGTTCTTTCCTGAGCTTGTTGCCAGAATAAACTCACTCACATCCTTCTTGTATTTTTCCAGCGAAGGCTGGTGTGTGTACATCATGTGCCCTGCTTCATAGTACTTCATGATGATGTTGCTCTTGATCTCAGGGGGTAATCCAAGGTGATCAATGGTATACTCGACACCATAGAATACGGTCGCGATGTCGTAATAACCATTCAGGATGAGGACCTTCACATTGGGATCTTTGATCATGGCTGTTGCCATGTCGATGCCCGTGTTGATAGCTGCGGCAGCACCCCACCGCATGTTGCCTTCATGCTTCCAGTCCCAACGGAATCCTTCACGGCCACCCGCGCTTGTCATGTAGTTGAGCTTCCTGTTCACCTTGAGGTCGTTGTAGAAATAATGCATGAAGCCAGCGGTGTAGGCAGGACTGATGGCTGTGCTTTGCGGATCGTAGTCGGCAAACTGACTTAAAAGATCTTCGTTGGGGCCTTTGAACCTGGAGTCGAGGCGTCCGACCGTATTGCCTTCTCCACGAAGGAGCTCAGCGTAGAATTCACCACCCTGCACCCGCAGATCGGCGCGCTTCCAGTAGTCTACGCTAAGGCCTGAGTAGGAGGCGAGTTTGGTTGCCATCGCTGTTTTCTCTGCTGCAGATAGTTTGTCGCCTTTGTACAAGGCAGGCACGTATTCTTTTTCAGTGAATGTTCTGACTTCTGCAAGGAAGGCTTCCAGGCTTGCGCCTTTGTTAGCGACTTTGTTGTGATACCAGGCTGTCGCTGCATATGTGGGGAAGTGAACAACATAAGGGAGATCATCACTGGGAGGGAAGACGAGCGTGCGCAGGTCGAACACGGCCGACACCATAACCACACCGTTGAGTGCGATGCCCTGGTTAAGAAGGTAACTCATCACGCCGGCATTCCGGAAGGTACCGTAGCTTTCGCCAACGAGGTACTTTGGCGAGTTCATCCTGCCGTTTTCAATGAGGTATTGACGAATGAAAAGGCTGATGCTCCGAATGTCCTGATCGACACCCCAGAAATCCTCAAACTTCGCCTTGCCTACAGGCACGCTAAGGCCTGTTCCTACAGGATCCATCATGACCAGGTCGGCGACATCAAGCAATGAGAAGTCATTGTTGACGAGTTTGTATGGAGCCGCAGGTGTATTGGTCGGGTCGTTCACGACAATGCGCTTGGGACCCATCACGCCCATGTGCAGCCAGTAGGAAGAAGAGCCAGGGCCGCCGTTGTATGAAAAGATGATCGGTCTGTTGCCTGCTCCTTCTTTGATATAACTCGTAAACCCGAAGAGAGCTATTGGGTTGTTGTTTTCATCGCGCAATTGCATGGTGCCTGCTTTCGCGGTAAGCGGTATCACAACACCATTGATCTTGACCGATTGTTGGGTGGTAGATACTTCGCCTTCGGGCGCCGGAGCTGGCTTTGTTTCAGTCTTCTGAGCTTCCGTTTGTGCCGAAGTGGTTATCGACAAAGCAATGAAGAGTACGAGGATCAGACTTCTCATGGGTTGATACTTTATTTGGTTGAGCCGTCAAAGTAGCAAAAACTCGTGAGTAGTCCATAGAAGCTAGAATCCGACAGATTCAATTATTGACACTTTGCTTTTAGATCGGACTAATCTGTGTTAGCTGCAGAATCTAGAAGCTAGAAGCTAGAAGCTAGTTGAGCTCCCTCCGCGTTCTCCGCGCAGCCTTGGCGAACTTTGCGGTTTCTGCATTTTTCTCAACACGAAGACAGAGAAATACACCAGCAGAAGCTGGAAGCTAGAATCTAGTTGAGCTCTCTCCGCGTTCTCCGCGCAGCCTTGGCGAACTTTGCGGTTTCTGCATTTTTCTCAACACGAAGACAGAGAAATACACCGCAGAAGCTGGAAGCTAGAATCTAGTTGAGCTCCCTCTGCGCTCTCCGCGCATCCTTTGCGAACTTTGCGGTTTCTGCATTTTTCTCAACACGAAGACAGAGAAATACACCGCAGAAGCTGGAAGCTAGAATCTAGTTGAGCT
>JAEUUD010000213.1 GCA_016787625.1 Cyclobacteriaceae bacterium | reverse complement strand
AAAAAGTGATGATCCATCGCCGGTCGTGAATGGCGCCTTGCTCTTCCTGGAGTTTGATGCGTTCAGCAATTGCTTTCACATATGGATCACCCTTGAGTCCGATTTTCTCTGTCACATCTTCGTCCACCTGGGTCATTTGTCCCGTCTGTGCAGCAAGAATGTTCACACCAATCCCGATCATGCGGATGCCCGTGACGATGGTCAGCATATCGATTCTCCCTCGCTGCTCCAGAAAAAATAATGATGCCAACAGCAGCAGGTTGCCAATGCCCGCTGCCAGGTCTATCCAACGGCGTGTTGCTCCGCGCTCTGATATGAAAAACAGCCGCAGGTACCGCAAGGTGTCCACGGCAAAAACGGCCATAACAAAAATGTAGAGGGCTCCTTCGCGGAATAGCGCAGCATTGATGAGGATGACAGCCATAACGAGGCTGAGGGCGCCGCTGAACTGTGCAGAAAGTCGTGCTCCTGAATGCGACCGCTTGAACGCATCATAAATCTCCAGGATGCCAACCCACAAAAGGAGGTCTCCGATATAGTTCAAAATGGAACTCCCGGGCCAGATGGTGGAGATGAGCGCCAGGGTAGCAAAAACAAAACAAATTCCCGCCCAGGAGAGGCGGTCCCATTTCAACGCGAGGCGTGGTGTTTCAATATGTGCGCTCATAATCCGTTAAGGAATTTCCTTTTTTCTTTCGTGTCAAACAAAGAAACGGGCCAGAATCAGCACCAGAGCACAGAATGCCCAAACTACCAACAGTCGTCGAATAACAAATTTGAACCACTGATCATACCCTATTCCGCTGAGAGCGATGATGGCCATGATGGCTCCGTTCGTCGGACTGATCATGTTCATGAGGATAGCGCCATATTGAAAGGCCAGCACGCACACCTGTCGCGGCAGGCCGATCAGATCAGAGAGCGGGGCAAGAATGGGAATGGTCAACGCAGCAAGACCCGTATAGGAAGGAACGACGATGTGAAGAATTGATTGTGATGCCATCATGCCAACGGCAGAAAGACTGGAAGGCAACGCCTCTGTGGGAATGAGCAATGCATAGATGATGGTATCGAGCACCTTTCCGTCCGTCAGCAAGATGGGAATGCCGTGGGCAAAGCCAACGATGAGCGCAGCAAACGTCATCTCACGCAGACCATCCACAAAAGCAACGCTGGTGCCGTTGATCCCAAGTCCGCCGAACAATCCGGCCAGCACGCCCACCAGAAAAAACTCTGCCGACATCTCATTGAATCCCCACTCCCAGAACATCATCCCGTAGATCAGTGCAGCAAAGGCCAGTACAACAATGACGAGGATGACACTGTGCCTGCCGGATACCTCGCTCACCTCTGGTTCGGCTTCATGTTCTTTTGTCAGTCGGTTGTTTCGTGCATATCGCATGATCATCATCATCCAGACAACAAACGCAACGACCATCACAGAAAACCGGAAAGCCGCACCCGATAACAGGGTGACGCCTGCCAGCTTTTGGGCCAGCACGGCACCAAACGGGTTGAACGGACTCATTGAAGCGCCAATCACAGCAACGCAATAGCTCACGCCAATGGCGACAAAGGCGTTGTATCCTATCCGTCGTGTCAGCATCAGCAACACGGGTGTGAGAGGAATTAATTCTTCTTCCATGCCCTCAAGGGTGCCGCCGATGAGAAAGAAAATTCCGGTGAGCCATAACGTGATTTGCTCACGGCCTTTCAGCTTGTTGGTGATGAAGATTATCCCGGTCTTCAACGCCCCGGTTTTCTCGACGACATAAAAACATGCTCCGCAAATAAATATGGAGATGATGACTTCAATTCCCGCCACGATGCCTCTTGGGATGGCGACCAGTATGGCGAAAGGTTTCAGCGGCGGCGCTTCCACATCATGAAACGATCCAGGAACCACGACCTCCGAATTGGTCTGAGGATCCGTCGTGCGATCATACTCACCTTTTGGCAACAGGTATGTTGCCACGCCAGCAAGGATAATGAAAGAGACAATGATGACGAGGGCGTGAGGGAAGCGGGACATCTTTCAAAGCTACCTCATTCCTGTCTAACTGTGAGACAATGAAATGTAAAATGTGGAATGCAAAACAGCAGAATGTAAAATGGCTGCCCACTTCGGCATTTTATATTGGCTATTTTACATTTTGCGGTTTCAAGACAGTCCACCTATCGGGACTTATTGATGGACGCTTTTGCTGTCTTTACGCTAACAGTGAAGATTGCAATTAACTCGCTGCTTTCCTGTAGCGCTTTTTCATTGCTCATGATGTTCCTCCGAAACAGAATCTTAAGACACACTGAGGTTTCTCGCAGCTCTTTGAGAACTATCTGCATCTTATGACAAAAGTCTTTCCCTGACTCTGCGCCCTGCGCTTCACCATAATTCAGCGCTGCTGACGTTCCCGATCTGAGCAATTGATTCCCAAGGTGATTGCAAACACGAGTCTCCGGAAGTGAATCAACAATTGCGAGAATCAAAAGCGAAAAGTTGATAAGACGTTCCTCGAGATCGTACTTTCTTGGACCTGCCATGGCTTTATTGTGGCATCAAACATATTCCAATCAACAGGTGGGTGCAATCTGGTTTTCAGGATTCTTTGTAGATTTTACATTGGCTATTCTACATTTTGCGGTTCCCGCTTACTTTCTCTAACTAGTGTTACGCTATGCTCCACAATATTCAGCCTCTTCTCAACAAACAATACCTGAAGGCCACTTCCGCCAAGGGCATTTATATCGTTGATGAGCATGGAAAGAAATACCTCGACGGCTCTTCCGGGGCGGTGGCCTGCTCATTGGGTCATTCGCATCCCGGCATTATTCCGGTCATCAAGCAGCAGCTGGACAAATTGCAATTTGTCTACCGATCGCAATTCGGATCGGAGGAAGCAGAACGGCTCGCCTCAAAACTGGCCGCACTTTCCCCACAACAATGTTATCAGCACTCCTTTTTTGTCAACAGCGGCACCGAAGCCATGGAGACAGCGATGAAAACAGCGCTGCAGTACTGGCAGGAAAGTGGTCATGCGTCCAAAACCAAATTCATCAGCCGTTGGAAAAGTTATCATGGCATCACCATGGGTGCGCTCGGATTATCAGGGCATCCGCTTCGTCGTCAACGGTTCGAGGGTATTTTGGAAAAATATCCTGCACTATCTGCTGATCTGGAAAATGATTCGTTGGAAATACAAACAAAGGAATTCAGGGAAACGATAGACCGGATTGGCGCCAACAACATTGCTGCTTTTGTAGCAGAGCCAATGGTTGGCGCTGCCGGAACATGCCTAACACCGCACCCCGAGTATTACCGTAAAATGAAGGCCATCTGCAGAGAAAACAATGTACTGTTCGTTGCCGATGAGGTCATGACAGGTCTTGGCAGGACGGGCACCTGGTTTGGCCTGGAGCACTGGAAGGAGACCGCCGATATTGTCGCCGTGGGAAAAAGTCTGGGCGCTGGTTATGCACCGATCGCCGCAACGCTCATCACCGACGACATTCTTGAGCCCATCCGAAAAGGTACAGGTCTCATTATGAGCGGACACACCTACAGCGGCCATCCGCTGTCATGCCGCACTGCCCTGAGGGTTCTCGAGGTCGTAGAAGAAGATCATCTTTTGGCCAACGTGGCCGAGCAAGGGGCCTTCATCAAGGCAGGGCTCACAGAATTGAAAAAGAAATTCAACATCATTCAAACTGTTCGCGGGAAAGGCTTGCTGATGGGTGTTGAGTTTGATCCTGCGGCAAAAGGTTTTCAGGCGAAGCTCATTGAACAGTGTTTTACCAACGGACTGCTCGTTTATCCGGCTGTGGGTGGTAAGGAAGGGAAAGATGAAAACGGGATAATCATTTCACCACCTTTCATCATCTCGCAAAAAGAAGCCAGTGAACTCCTTGATAAATT
>JAEUUD010000212.1 GCA_016787625.1 Cyclobacteriaceae bacterium | reverse complement strand
TAGATGATCCCCTGGCGCTAGACTGGCTCAATGGACGCCGGACGCCTGATGCTGATCAGGAGCTGAAAGCCGCCATCCAGGGCCTCAACCTGGCAGCTGATGCTCCTGTCATTTTCAGGACGCTGGTGGAATCCACCTGCTTTGGCGCAAAAGCCATTGTAGACAGATTTGTTGATGAAGGCATTCCTGTCAAAGGCCTCATCGGACTGGGCGGCGTAGCAAGGAAATCTCCATTTGTCATGCAGATGATGGCGGATGTAATGGGTATGCCGCTGAGGATTCACAAGTCAGAACAGACCTGCGCGGCCGGCGCTGCGATGTTTGCGGCTACCGCTGCAGGGATTTACCCGAAAGTGGATCAGGCAATGTCTGCTATGGGCCAGGGGTTTGATGCTGTGTACAAACCAAACCCGGATTTGTCGCCGGTGTATGCAAAGCGGTACGAACGTTTTAAGACCTTTGGTGAGATGATTCAAAAAAATATCCACGGATGAGCAAATACAATGCGATGAAGCAGCAGGCGCTGGAAGCCAACCTCCGCTTGCCGCAGCTGGGATTGGTATCATTCACTTTCGGAAACGTGAGTGTGTGCGACAGGGCTTTGAATGCTTTTGCCATTAAACCCAGTGGTGTTCCCTATGAAGAACTTGAATTGAAGAAGATGGTTGTTGTGGATTTTGAGGGACGCACCGTGGAAGGAGAGTGGCGGCCTTCGTCCGATACCCTCACGCATGCAGTGCTATACAAGACCTGGAGGGATATTGGTGCGATTGTACACACCCACTCAACCAATGCTACTGCCTGGTCGCAAGCACAGCGCGACATTCCCATTTTGGGCACAACACATGCTGACTTCATCGCTGGAGATATCCCTTGTTCGCCACCGATGAGCGATGCCATGGTAAAAGGAAACTACGAGTTGGAGACAGGTCACCAGATTATTGCATGTCTCAAGGACCGTAGACTTGACTATCATGATGTGGAAATGATGCTGGTAGGAAATCATGCTCCGTTTTGCTGGGGTAAGGATGCACGTAAGGCCATTTACAATGCTGCGATGTTGGAAGAGATTGCCAGGATGGCAATCCTTACACTTCAGTTGAACCCTAACGCTCCAAGACTTTCTGAGGCGATCATTCACAAACACCATTCGCGCAAGCATGGCCCCGATGCCTACTATGGGAATGAAAAAAAAGACCATTGAAACCACTCCAAGAAAATGATCAATAAACATTCTGCGTCTGAAGTCTGGTTTGTCACCGGCAGCCAACATTTGTATGGCGATGAGGTGCTGAAGACGGTAGCAACCCATGCGAAGGAAATTGCTTCAGGCCTGGGAGGTGGTGACGTTTCCGTTAAGGTTGTATGCAAAGAGGTGATGACAGGCCCTGAGTCAATAACCAGGTTGTGTCACGAAGCGAATCAATCAAATGATTGCCTGGGATTGATTACCTGGATGCATACGTTTTCCCCAGCCAAAATGTGGATCGGAGGATTGAAAGTGTTGGTAAAACCCATCCTCCATTTGCATACCCAGTTTAACAGTGAAATTCCCTGGGGCACCATTGACATGAACTTCATGAACCTTAACCAATCGGCGCATGGAGACCGTGAATTCGGATACATCATGTCCAGGATGAAAATCAATCGGAAAGTCGTGGTGGGGCACTGGAAAGATGAGGGGGTAAAAAAGCAGATTGGTGTGTGGACCCGTGCCGCCGCCGCATGGCACGACTGGCAAGGTGCCAGGTTTTGTAGATTCGGAGACAACATGAGGCAGGTTGCGGTAACAGAAGGAGACAAGGTGGAGGCAGAAATTCAGTTTGGATATTCAGTCAACGGATACGGAATAGGTGACCTTGCCCGGGTGATTGACCAGGTGACCGACAAGGAAGTTGATCAACTCGTCAAGATCTATGAGGACATGTACCAGCTTTCTTCTCCTCTGCAGAAAGCCGGGGTGCAGAGAAAGTCGCTGACGGATGCTGCACGAATTGAAATTGGTATGCGGCAGTTTCTGAAGGATGGCAACTTCAGGGGATTTACAACGACTTTTGAAGATCTCCATGGATTGCCGCAGCTCCCTGGAATTGCTGTGCAACGACTGATGGCTGACGGCTATGGCTTTGGCGCTGAAGGCGACTGGAAGACAAGCGCCCTGGTGAGGGCAATGAAGGTGATGGGAGCAGGCCTGCCCGGAGGGAGTTCCTTCATGGAAGATTATACCTATCACTTTGATAAGAGGGACCAATTGGTTTTGGGTGCGCATATGCTGGAGATTTGTCCTTCCATTGCGAAAGCAAAACCATCGTGCGAGGTGCACCCGCTTAGCATTGGCGGTAAGGAAGATCCGGTGCGGCTCGTGTTTGATGTCGGTGCGGGCGCCGCCATCAATGCCAGCATGATTGACCTGGGAGATAAATTCAGATTACTTGTGAATGAAGTGGAGGCTGTAGAGCCCAGGGAGCCAATGCCCAAACTTCCCGTTGCCCGTGTATTGTGGAGGCCTCTGCCGGATATGCAAACGGGTTGCGCTGCATGGATCCAGGCGGGGGGCGCGCATCACACCTGTTTTAGTCAGAACCTGACATCAGAGCATCTAACCGACTTCGCGAGAATTGCCGGCGTGGAGATGGTAAGAATAGGTGCGGGAACGACGATGGATAGCCTCGGCCGCGATTTGCAAACGTTTAACACCTAGCCATGTATATCCGCATCGTTCGCATGCACTTCACGGAAGCGGGCATCGATGAGTTTGTTTCGATCTTCAATGCCAGCAAGGAAAAGATCCGGAATTTTCCAGGATGCACCCATTTACAATTATTGAAAGATCCCGATGATCCACTTTGTTATACAACGCTGAGTCATTGGAATACCCTCGATGACCTGGAAAACTACCGCAAGTCGGCGTTGTTTGGCAGTGTGTGGGGACGGGTGAAGACCTTATTCTCTGAGAGAACGCAGGCATTTTCCCTGGAGCGATTCATTGAAATCGAATAAGGCTTACTATTCCTCAAAAAGAACATTGACCGGGCTGTCGTAAGCAAGCCCCAGCAGCTCGCTGGCGTTTCCTTTATAGATTCCAATTTCAAGTAGTCCGGCGCTGTTGAACAAAACAAAACAATCTCCCTGGTCCGCCTGGTGGTAATTGGTATGTAGTTTTTTGAATTTCTCGCTGCCAAACTGGATGGTGAATGTCTTGCCGTGACTGAGTGTGTCGAACACATCCTTTTGTATGTTGGTGATCAGATTCCCGAACCTGTCTACACGCACGACATGACCCAGGATCTGCTTTTTGGTAGCTTTCACATGCCTGTCTGTCATCTTCCTGAAGGTTGTCATGGCCTTGCCCAGCGTACTAATGGATACGCCGCTTGCCAGCCGAGCGGCGGCCGGAGCAAGGATGTCGCGTTCGGGGAATGAAGTAACTACAGGATTGATGGCATTGAGGTCAACCAGGTTTTGTTGCGGTTTGTCGCTGATGAGTCCAAGAAGACCGTTATCAACACCTACAAAAAAATGATCCTCCAGCTGAAGTGCGATAAACGCATCGTCAGGTCCGCCGGTGGAGTCAACAGCCACGAGATGGACAGTACCTTTAGGAAAGTCACGGAAGGCGGAACGCAGCACGTATGCGCCGTGTGCGATGTCACAGGCCAGGATGTGATGACTGATATCGATGAGGGTAAGACCCGGGTTCGTGCTGAGGATTCGGGCTTTGATGGCCGCCACGTAGTGATCGCTTTCACCGGAGTCAGTAAGAAGGGTGACAATGGCCATCCAGGGAAATTAATTTCAGGTCTTGTCTTCCCCGACTTGTTCGGGGGATTCACTAGTTTTGTCACGAAATTAAGTCATTTTAATTTAATTCATTGATCGAAAAGACCATCACACTGGACAACGTCTCCCTTGTCGATTTTTTGGGAGCCGGCAATAAGAACATCGACGAGTTATCGTCCGCTTTTCCCAAG
>JAEUUD010000211.1 GCA_016787625.1 Cyclobacteriaceae bacterium | reverse complement strand
CGCCACCTTTACTTGCACCCTCTTCTTTCCATTTGAGGGCAACCCATCATTCAACAGTCTTAAGACCAACGAAGACGTACGATCCTTCTTTCAAAAAACATTTCCGGATGCCGCAGCGCTGATGCCTTCTCTTCTGGAAGATTTCCGTGACAATCCCACATCTTCACTGGTCACCATCCGATGCAATCCATGGGTCAAGAACAACACGATGATTATCGGTGATGCGGCACATGGTGTTGTACCTTTTTACGGCCAGGGCATGAATGCCGGCTTTGAGGACTGTTCAGTGCTCAACCGGTTGCTGGACACTCATCACGACGACTGGTCAAGGGTATTACCCGAATTTCAACGACTGCGTAAGGCCGACGCCGATGCCATTGCCCAATTGGCCCTTGACAATTTTATAGAGATGCGGGACCTGGTGGCCGATCCAGGGTTCTTACTCAGAAAGAAAATTGAAGCCAGGCTCCACGAACTTTATCCCAGGCAATGGATTCCCTTGTACTCGATGGTGACCTTTCATGACGAAATCAGGTACTCCGAAGCGCTTGAGATCGGAAGGCAGCAGAAGCTCATCATGGATGAGGTGATGCAAAAACCAGGTATCAGCGGCAGTTGGGAAAAATTAGACTTCGGTGCGATTGTGTCGCAGCTCAGGCCTCAGCGATAAGTATTTTGTATTCTTCGTAGCGAGCAAGGATGTCCCTGACATAATTGACAGGCTCCTCACATTTGCAGTAACCAGCTACGGCTACCGGATCCCTGTAGTATTTTGGGTTTGATTTTTCTTTGAGGAAGGATTCCACCTCATCCCACTTTGCCGGATTCTTGTGATACTTGATGGTCAGGTTTCTTGCATCCAGGACATGTGACAGCCCGGCATTATAACTCGCGAGAACAAATTTGATTCTCTCATTCTTGTCCTTGACATACTTTCCCCAGAGCTTGTCAAGATACTTGAGGTACCTCACACCTGCCTTAAGGCTTTGGTGGGGATTGGTACGGTCGATAGCACCAAACTCAACCGCCGTTGCAGGCATGAGCTGCATTAATCCAACGGCGCCGGCCCACGACTGGGCAGCAGGCCGGAAATTGGATTCCTGATAAACAACAGAAGCAAGCAGTCGCCAGTCCCATCCGATACTTTTGGCTTCACGCTTCATCTCCTCATCGTAAGGTGACAGCTTGTTACCCCCCAGGGTCGAATAGGTACTGCTTATCCGTTTTTGAGATGACCTGGGGTTATTGAAATACTTGTCATAAATAAGCCTGAATCGACCGCTTTCTTTTAGCTGGCTGAGCCAAAGATTGACCGCTGTGTGCAGGTCTGGTGAATTCTGCCGGACAGCCCATGCGATTTGTTGAGGCAGGCTCAGGACAGTTTGTACGTCCAGGTCAGGGTAATAAATTGAATTGACCATACCCAACGTCTGGTCGGTAACCGTGAGCTGGATTTCACCATTGGCCACCTGCTCGATGAGGGACTCCGTTTCCGCCGTTGCGCTGTCTTCCTCCACGATGATCTCGCCCCCGACTTCCTGAGAGAGGTTCCTGAGACGCTCCTTGAAGGAAGACTCCTTCATCACGTAGACCTTTTTACCAATGAGGTCAACAGGATTTCTGATCATCGTGCGTTCAATTCTTGCCGGCGGCATTCGCCGCCAATTGGTTGGTTTGCGTTGAACAAGCACCTGGCAGGTAGTGAATTGAGTATCTGTAAACGCCAGGTATTCCGTTCGCTCTTTCGTCACCGTTAGTGGAAAAGCGATAAGGTCGCCTTCACCCCTGTTGAGGAGGTCTATGGCCTGCTCAATACCGCTGATCACCCGGATTTTCAACTCTACGTCCAGGGATTTTGCCAGGCTCTGGAGCAATTCGTACTCATAGCCCATGGGCTGGCCGCGGTATATAAAGTAACTGATGGAATTGTTATCGACGATGGCCTGAAGAAATCCGCGTTCGCGAATTTGTCTCAGGTCCATAGAAACTTCCGGAGACGTCGTAAATGCTTCCGTACCGGATTTCCATGTGCAACTATGGAGAAGAAGGATGAGTAGCAGGGCTAAAGAACGAGAAACCGGTCTTGCCATATTGTAAAATACAGAAAACCCTTAAGAAACAAAAGAGGCCATGAAGGCCTCTTTTGTTTTTCAGATACTAAGTTATTCCGTTAGTTATTTCTCAGCACCGCATTGATGGTGTGAATAATTCCGGAATTGGTCTGTGTGTTGGGTGCCGATATGGTCGGATCAGCAGCCGCATTGAGATCACCAAGTGTGAATGTGTACGGGCCGGCCGCAGGAGGAACAGGATTGATAGTTACAGTAATCGATTTGCCTGTCAACAGCGTTGTGAGTACTTGACCAGTTGTAAAGTCGGTGGTCAGGAATCTTCCCGGGACAACGTGGTATTGGGTCAATGCCGTCAACTCTGCCAGCGTTGGACTTGGCGTAGGTGGCGGAGTTGCGCTTGTCAGGCTAACGATGTATGCGCCCCATTGAGCCTCCGTTGTATTGCCGGAAGCAGGGAACACAGCAGTCAGGTAAGCCCTCATCAATCCGTCATTAGCCTGGAATATGGTAAAGTCAGGCAGGGGTGTTGTGTTTGGAAGGATAGTTGGCGCCTGGCCGGTATACCTGATCAGGTTTGCCAGCAGGTCAAAGTCACTATCTGTTGCGTCAAACGCTGGGCTTGCAACGGTTGGAGGGTTTGTTGTATAGGCTACACTGACGCCCATGTTAGTAAGTACGTTTGCTGTGCTGAGGGCCGTCATCACGCGATCAATGGTATGAGCAACGCCATTAGAACCCTGGAGGTCAAACGCAGTGACAGTGGCTCCATTGGTCGCAGCGTTGGCGTTCAACATCACTGTTGTACCCACTTTAGAAATGGAAAGACGGGCGTTGTTGAGGGTTGCAAACACCTGATTGCCGGTCAGCATGTTTGACGTGATCTTGGAACTCACAATGTGATAGTTGATCACCGGAACAAGGGCCGCTGAAAAGGCTGCCAACGTCGGGTTGCTCGTGGTTGTCAATTGATCAAGGAAAGCCAATATGCTTGTCTCACTAATTGGCGGCGTCAGCTGGGATGAGAAAACACCGGACAAATAAATAACCATTGCCGGGTCAGACGGTGCAAAAATGGTGACCACGCCAGAGTTATTGTTGTTCAGCGAATTATAAAGACCGGCTTTGGTCACGACTGCTGTCCAAATGTTAAAGTTAGGATCTGCAGCCATGGTGGCAGCAATGGATTTGCCGTTGAGGCCGGCAGGAGCAGTGAAGTCATCCTGGCAGCTCCCAAAGGTCAGCACCAATGCACTCACCAGAAGTGTCCTGCGAAGGGTATTGAAATTTTTCATGTTCGTTTTCAATTAATGGTGAATGATTAGTGGACGATGATTCCGTGACTAATGGCTTTCGACCCGGTGCCGCCCACCATACCGCGAACGAAGATGGTATAGCTTCTACCGGCAGGAAAACTGACCGCTGCACTGTAGAGCATCGTTGTGAATCCTGCATCGGAAGCCACTTCAAGGGTATAGGCATTTGGCACGCCAGCTACAGCGATGGCTTGTGAACCAAAGGCAAGGTTGCCAAAAGTACGAGAACCAGCTGTTGGGCTAAATCCGCCGCTCACTGAAACGGCATTGCCTGTTCCAGCTGCAAGCGAAATACAGCCTGTTGGACATGCGCCGGCAGTCGGCCTAAGTCTTGCATGGACTGCAGGTCCGCCGAATGTACCGTTGGCATTGGCCGCAGCGGTAATTCCATTAGAGTTTACGATGGCATTGACAAAACGGATACCCGCATTGGTAACTACGGTACCTGCGGTGAATACAGTAGGCGCATCTGTGAGGACAAGGAATCGGATGCCTCCTGGATCTGTTAAACCAAGGGGCACAAGACCCACGGTCACCAGGTTGGCAAACTCAACGGCTGTTGAGGTCGACTGGCCTTGTAAGCCGTCGTCATAGTTTACGCATCCTGTACACGTTGGGCATGCCAGGGTCTTGCAATTGGCAGGATTGAG
>JAEUUD010000210.1 GCA_016787625.1 Cyclobacteriaceae bacterium | reverse complement strand
TCATCGAATTACATGGCCGGAACATATTCCAAATTGTACATCCAGATTGTCTTTGCCGTAAAGGGAAGACAAAACCTGATTCAAGACCCATGGAAAGACACGCTGCACAAGTACATCGCCGGCATCATCAAGGGCAAGGGTCAAAAATCAATCATCGTTAACGGAATGCCGGATCATATCCACCTATTCGTCGGCCTTCGTCCCTCTATGGCCATATCTGATCTGGTGAGAGACGTCAAAAACAACTCCAGCAATTTTGTAAACGCTCAAAAGTTCATTCCGTTCAAATTCTCCTGGCAAGAAGGGTTTGGCGCATTCTCTTATTCTGAATCTCAAATTGAAAGAGTATACAATTACATCCTGAATCAGGAGGCACATCACACACAAAAGACCTTCAGGGAAGAATACACGCAATTGCTGAATGAATTCAAAATTGAGCATGACAGCCGCTATTTGTTTGAGTGGTTTGACTGAATGTGCATCACTCCCTTTCTGTTCGTATATTTATTCTAGGTAATCAGATAATCCATGTCTCTTCTCATCAAGAACGGTAGGATCATCACGGCGGGCGACGACTATGTTGCCGACATCTTCGTAGATGGTGAAGCCATTGCCGCCATCGGCAAGAATCTCACCGCAAAGGCAGATCAGCAAATCGACGCAAAAGGCATGCTGGTTATGCCGGGAGGCATCGATCCACACGTTCATTTGGATATGCCATTCATGGGTACGTTCTCCAGTGACACACATGAAACCGGAACACGCGCCGCCCTGCACGGCGGTACGACTATGGTCATCGACTTCGTACTCCAGAAACAGGGGCATTCTCTTCGGGAAGCGCTTGATGAGTGGAATGGCCGCGCCCGGGGTACAGCTGTTGGAGACTATAGTTTTCACATGGCCGTGACGGACTTCAACGAAGGCACCCGCGCTGAAATCCAAAAGATGGTTGAGGAAGAAGGCATCACCTCATTCAAGACGTTCATGGCCTACAAGGGAGCGCTGATGATTGATGACCGGCAGATGGTGGGTCTTATGCAGGAAGTGAAGAAGCAGGGGGGCATGGTGACCGTACATGCCACCAACGGGGACATGATTGACTACCTCATTGCCAAGCATAAAAGTGAAGGCAAGTTGTCTCCGCTCTATCATTATCTCTCACAACCGGAAGTCACGGAGGCTGAAGCAAGCAGTCGCTTCGCGGATATGACTCATTACACCGGATGTCCGGGTTATATTGTTCACCTCACCTGTGAGGGCGCGTTGAATGCTGTTCGCCTTGCCACCAAAAGAAACCAGCGCGTATTTGTCGAAACCTGTATCCAGTATCTTCTGCTCGATGCCTCCTTATATGAGAAGGATTTTGAGGGAGCCAAGTGGGTGATGAGTCCTCCCCTGCGGCAAAAGAAAGATCAGGCAACATTGTGGGCAGGCATCAACCAGGGGCTTGTGCAGATTGTCGCTACGGATCATTGTCCGTTCAAGTGGGAACAAAAACTGATGGGCAAGGATGACTTCTCCAAAATTCCTAACGGTCACCCCGCCATAGAAAACCGGATGGAACTCCTGTTCAGCGAGGGAGTCAGCAAAGGAAGAATCTCCCTGAACAAGTATGTAGAAGTCACCAGCACCAACCCCGCCAAACTATTCGGCATGTTTCCCCGCAAAGGGACGCTTGCACCCGGAAGCGACGCCGACATTATTCTGATCGATCCCAATGAGAAACATACCCTGTCAGCCAAGACCCATCACATGAATGTTGACTATTCAGCTTATGAAGGATGGGAGCTTACCGGAAAAGTAAAAACCGTTGTGTTGCGCGGACAGGTGGCCATCGATAAAGGTCAATGTCTCGTCAAGAAAGGATATGGAAAGTTCATCAAGAGGAATAAGGTTAACGGGATCGTTTAAACATTTTTGTCAATTCGTTCATTCTAAACGTTTAGTTCAACATGGCCAGAGTAATCAAGTCAGGTTTGATTCAGATGAGTCTTCCCATATCGGAAGGCGAGGGCACCATTGCCGAGATCAAGGAAGCCATGATGCAAAAGCACATGCCGCTGATCGAAGAAGCCGGCAAAAAAGGTGTCCAGATTCTTTGCCTCCAGGAGATCTTTAACACACCTTATTTCTGCCCTGGCCAGGACAAAGCCTGGTATGAGTCTGCAGAATCTGTGCCTGGCCCAACAACCGACCGGCTTGCGGCCGTGGCTAAGAAGTACAGCATGGTGATCATCGTGCCCATCTACGAAAAGGAACAACCTGGTTTTCTATACAATACCGCCGCGGTCATTGATGCTGATGGCACTTACCTTGGAAAGTACCGCAAGAACCACATTCCGCATACGTCAGGGTTCTGGGAAAAATTCTTTTTTAAACCAGGCAATCTTGGCTATCCGGTATTCCAAACCCGCTACGCCAAAGTCGGCGTCTACATTTGTTATGACCGCCATTTCCCGGATGGCGCCCGCTGCCTGGGGCTCAATGGCGCCGAGATCGTTTACAATCCATCAGCAACCGTTGCAGGCCTTTCTCAATACCTCTGGAAGCTGGAACAACCGGCACACGCTGCGGCGAATGGATATTTCATGGGCTGCATCAACCGGGTTGGCACTGAAAAACCCTGGAACCTGGGCAAGTTCTATGGCAGCTCCTACTTTGTGGATCCACGAGGGCAGATTTTCGCCCAGGCGTCAGAAGACAAGGATGAACTTCTTGTTGCAGACATGGATTTGTCCAAAATCGATGAGGTAAGAAATGTCTGGCAGTTCTTCCGCGACAGACGTCCAGAGACATATGGGAAACTTGTTGAGTTATAGGAACCCGAATACAATAGGTCCGTTGTTCAACCCTTAAAAACTGCTGTGATTTCCAACAACAAACTTGACGCGCAACAGTACACGGAGAATTTTGACGACATTCATCCTCCGTTCGAATCCAAAGAAGGGGCGCTGATCGAAGCCAACCGATGCCTCTTCTGCTATGATGCTCCCTGCATCAAGAGTTGTCCGACCAGTATAAACATTCCCAAATTCATCAAGCAGATCACGACAGACAATGTCAAGGGATCTGCCCACACCATTTTTGCATCCAACATCATGGGTGCAGGATGCTCTCGTGTGTGCCCGGTAGAAAAATTATGTGAAGGATCGTGCGTTTATAACCTGCTGGAGGAAAAACCCATTTCCATTGCCCGTCTTCAACGATACTCCACAGAGATGGCCATGGAAGAAAACTGGCAGCTCTTCGACCGCAAACCTTCCATCGGGAAGAAGGTCGCTGTCGTTGGTGCCGGCCCTGCAGGGCTGAGCTGTGCCCATGTGCTCTCACGCCAAGGTGTCGACGTGACCATCTTCGAAAAAGAAAAAAAAGGCGGCGGCCTAATGACATACGGGATTGCTGCCTACAAGGTCACTCCTGATTTCTGTCAGGACGAAGTTGAGTACATCCTTTCTCTTGGCGGAATCGAGATTCGCTATGAGCAGGAACTTGGACGTAACATCACCCTGGCGGATTTAAAGAAACAGTATGATGCCGTCTACCTGGGCATCGGCGTTGGCGTTGCCCGACAGTTGGATATCCCGGGTGAAGACCTTCAGGGCGTCGTCGATGCCATACGATTCATCTATGATATCCGTACGCATCAGCATTCATCCATCCCTGTAGGCGACAAAGTTGCTGTGATTGGCATGGGAATGACGGCGATCGATGCCGCCACGCAGGCGAAGCGATTGGGCGCAAAAGAAGTAACACTGGTTTACCGAAGAACCCAGGCCGAAAAACCCTGCACAGAAAAAGAACTTGACCTTGCCAAAATGGATGGCTGTCAGATCCTTTGGCTTGCTGCACCTAAAGAAGTGACCGGAAAAGACGGCAAAGTCAAACAACTGGTATGTAGTCAGATGAAGCTTGGACCACCCGACAAGAGCGGGAGACGAACCCCACAAGAAACTGGCGAGACCTTTACCCTTGATGTTGATATGGTGATCAAGGCTGCCGGCCAGGTGCCTTTTGAGGACCTTGTCAGTCAGAGCGAATTGAAGAACAGTTCCGGGAAATTGTCC
>JAEUUD010000020.1 GCA_016787625.1 Cyclobacteriaceae bacterium | reverse complement strand
GATTCGCCATCATATTCTCGTATCCCTGCATGCGACTCAGTTGAGAGGTGCTAAGTGTATTATCAACAACATCCTTGGTGGTACGTTTCTGTTTTGGAACAACGAATCTGCCAGTCTCAAATCCGATAGAAAGCTCAGTGATGGATGCCCTTGAAAGTCTGTAGGACTTGAATGGGATCAAGGCTTCATAGACATAAGCTCCGGATGCATCCAATGCAATAGCCACCTTGATTCCATTCGTTATACCTGACCGAGTAGCCGTTATAGGATCATCGGCCAGACCAATCAACTCAATGACTTCGATACCCGCGATCAGCGCCCGGTCAATCTCTTTTTGATAATCCGCCTTTTCTCCAAGAGAGTTTCCTACATCCGATTGCTTCCTCACGCTGGCCATACGTTCCTCCGCTTCATTTCCCCCCGCGGGATATTTAAGGCCTAGTTTTCTCTTCTTTTTTCCAGCAGGATCAAACCAAAGGGTGAAGCCAAATGCTGACAGCTTGCGCTTTGCATAATAGTCTTTCGTCAACACCCTTACGTAGAGGTTCTGCTCATCCGCGCAGATGTTGTAGCTGAACACTTTTTCATCGTCCTGAAGCCATGTCATCGGCCATTCTTCCGCATTTCCATCAACGACGATGGCGGAAGAAAGCGGACACAACGCGCTGGCATCCTGTGCTTGCGCTGCACCAGCACCCAGTAAACAAAGGAGGATCAGAACGGCTTTCATTGCTTCAGGAATTGAGCGACAAATTTACAAAAACCCCGGAGACCTGGGATCACACGTTCACCCACCTCGTCTGAAGAGCTCCCAACAGACTATCCCTGCACAAACAGAGATATTGAGCGAATGCTTGGTCCCTGACTGCGGAATTTCGAGAGCAAGATCCGCAAGGTCAATGACCGGCTCACTTACACCGTTCACCTCGTTTCCAAATACGAGGCATATCTTTTCAGATACATCAGGCGCAAATTGATTGAGTGGGGTGCTGACCGTTGTTTGTTCCACGATCACAATCTTGTACCCATCTTGTTTGAGTTTTCCTACAGCTTCTTCCGGTTTTTCGACATACTCCCATGCTACTGATTCGGTAGCACCCAGGGCCGTCTTGTGGATCTCCCGATGAGGCGGCGTCCCTGTTATTCCCGTCAGGAACAGTCGTTCACATCGGAAAGCATCCGCTGTCCGAAAGACGGACCCAACATTATGAAGGCTCCGCACATTATCGAGGACAATAGCCACAGGCATTTTTTTTGCTTCCCTGAATTGGGGTACAGACAACCTTCCCAATTCCTCCATCGTGAGCTTCTTCATGATGCAACATAGCTTTTCGTCATCAGATAGGGAACTTTGGGCAACAGGAGCAGTCAAAACACCGTTCATGCAAACATGAAAATGATGATTGGCATCCTGTTACTGACTGTTGGGGAATGTCTTGGGCAGGATTCATACAAAGATGTGTATTCGGAAAGTGCCTGGGTGGACCGGGATCGCTGGCAGAAGGCAAGTGAGATTATCCGTCAATTGACCTTAGTTCCCGGAAGTCAGGTTGCTGACATCGGGTGTCATGAAGGGTATATGACAGTAAAACTCTCCGCCATTGTTGGGGAAAAAGGCAAGGTGTACGCCGTCGATATAGAGGATCGAAAGCTGGACCAGCTCAAAGAAAATCTTCAAAAGCGGAGTATCGTCAATGTTGAAGTAATAAAAGGAGAGTTAAACAATCCTTTGTTACCCGCCAATTCACTTGATGCCGTGGTTATCCTCGATTCATATCATGAAATGGATGCCCACGATGAAATTCTCCAGCACATCAAAAAAGCACTCAAGCCAGGAGGCCGGCTTGTATTGTGTGAGGCTATCGCCGAAGCTCGACGTGGGTCTTCGCGTGCCGAGCAGGAGCGCAAGCACGAACTGGGAATGGAATACGCACTGGAAGATATCAGGAAAGCAGGACTCGCGGTTGTGAAGCGACAAGATCCATTTGCTGACCGGACGGCAGAGAAAGGTGATAAAATGTGGATAATCGTCGCGAAAAAATGACCGTTCAGGGCTAAAGAGTTCCTGCGAGTTAATTCTAAATTGCCGTCCCCATGACGGCAAGAACGGAAACACCCCTCTCCAAACAATACAACGCGATCAAGGCCAAGTACCCTGGCGCATTGCTGCTCTTCCGTGTGGGTGACTTCTACGAAACATTTGGTGATGATGCCATCGCCGCCAGCAAGGTACTTGACATCGTGCTCACCAAACGTGGTAACGGCTCCGCATCAGAAACAGAATTGGCCGGCTTCCCTCACCACGCATTAGACACCTACCTACCAAAACTTGTCCGGGCCGGCCACCGGGTGGCCATCTGCGATCAGCTGGAAGATCCACGCTTCGTGAAGGGAATCGTAAAACGGGGCGTCACTGAACTGGTAACTCCCGGTGTTTCCTACAATGATCTTGTCCTTGAAAAGAAGCGGAACAACTTTCTTGCTTCGGTGTATGCTGACAAGCAAGTCATAGGGGCTGCTTTCCTCGACATCAGCACAGGCGAATTCTATTGCGCACAAGGGCTGAAAGATTACATCCTCAAGCTTGTTCAAAGTCTTTCACCTTCGGAAGTTATTTTCGCTAAAGGCCAGCGCTCGCTGTTCGAAGGTCCCTTCGATGCCGACTATGCCACCTTCATGCTGGATGACTGGGCTTTCGGGTTTGACTTTGCGCAAGAGAAACTTCTTCAGCAATTCAAAACGGCTACGCTCAAAGGGTTTGGTGTGGATGGCTTAACTGCCGCAATTGCAGCCGCCGGCTCTATCCTCCATTATCTGGAGGCTACCGAACACAGGGAGACCCATCATATCGCTTCCCTTTCCCGCATGGACGAGGAAACGTACGTGTGGCTTGACAAATTCACCATCCGCAACCTTGAACTGGTGGCTTCACAGCACGAGGGCGGCGTTCCTCTGCTTCAAATCCTTGATCGTACCGTTACCCCGATGGGCTCACGCCAATTGAGAAAATGGATGGTGCTTCCGCTTAAGGACAAGCAATCGATCGAAGAGAGGCTGTCCGTGGTCGATACATTCTACAATCATCGGAATGTCTCAGACGAAATTCTCAATCAATTCAATCAGGTTTCGGATCTGGAAAGATTGATCTCCAAGGTGGCCGTTGGCCGTATCAATCCTCGTGAATTGTTGCAGTTGAAGCGATCGCTTGTTGCCATTGGACCTGTTCTTCAGTTGCTTAAAGAGTCTGATTCAGTTGAGCTAAAGAAGTTTGCCGATCAGCTGAATCCATGTGCGTTCCTCATTCAAAAAATCGATCAGGAGCTCAAGGAAGACGCTCCCATGCTGATCCATCAGGGTGGTATCATTAAAGAAGGAGTGAACCATGAACTTGATGAACTAAGGAGCATCGCCTTTGCAGGTAAGGACTACTTATTACAGGTACAACGTCGCGAAATTGAGCGGACGGGCATCAGTTCACTCAAGATTTCATACAATAAGGTATTCGGCTATTATCTGGAGGTAAGCAATGCCAATAAAGACAAGGTACCGGCCGACTGGATCCGCAAGCAAACCCTGGTCAATGCAGAGCGATTTATCACTGAAGAACTAAAGGTCTATGAGGAGAAAATTCTCCACGCCGAAGAAAAACTGTCGGCCATAGAACTGAAGTTGTTCCAGGAGCTTGTTCACCATGCCGCAGACTTCACGGCACCCATTCAGCAAAATGCGCGCGTGATTGGCATGCTCGATTGTCTATTGTCATTTGCTGCTGTGGCGAAATCAAACCGGTATGCGCGCCCGCAGGTCAACGATTCAAGTGTGATCGATATCAAGGCAGGTCGGCATCCCGTTATTGAAAAACAACTTCCAGCCGATGAGGGATATGTTCCCAATGATATCTATCTGGACAACGATGCTCAGCAGATCCTCATCATCACTGGTCCAAACATGGCGGGTAAATCTGCCTTGTTAAGACAAACTGCGTTGATTGTGCTGATGGCACAGGTGGGCAGTTTTGTGCCGGCAGCATCAGCAACCCTGGGTATCGTTGATAAAATCTTCACGCGGGTAGGGGCATCGGACAATCTCTCCAGGGGTGAATCAACTTTTATGGTTGAAATGACGGAGACGGCCAGTATTCTCAACAACCTCAGCCGGCAAAGTCTTATACTGATGGATGAGATCGGACGAGGCACAAGCACCTACGATGGCGTTTCCATTGCCTGGGCCATTGTTGAATACCTGCATCAGCACAATGATTTCAGACCCAAAACCCTTTTCGCAACACATTATCACGAGCTTAATCAACTCGCCGAAGATTTTGTCAGGGTGAAGAACTTCAATGTAAGTGTCAAAGAAGTCGGCGATAAGATTCTTTTCATGCGTAAGCTGAAGGAAGGCGGCAGTGAACACAGTTTTGGCATTCATGTAGCGCAATTGGCGGGTATGCCCAACAAGATTGTGCTCCGCGCCAACGAGATCCTTCACTTCCTGGAAAAGGATCGTCGTAAGAATGATCCGGCTAAAAAACTGGCAGAAATGCCCAAAGAAAATTTTCAAATGAATCTCTTCGAGGCTGACCCTCGAACCAAGGCCATCAATGAATTGCTTTCAAAGATTGACATCAACACGATCAGTCCTGTAGAGGCGTTGCTGAAACTGAATGAGATTCTGGCTGCGTTCAGGAAGTAGTCGCTACCTTCTCCGTGGCTTCCGGTTGAAGTTCTTTTTCGGTCCGTGAGAAGACCGTGGACGGGACTCAGGTCGATAGTCCGGGCCTGGACCTAACGCCTCCGGTAATGGAAGCTTTGGAATGTTGGATCCGATCAGGCTCTCTATCGTAAAAAATTTGCGCTGATCATGTTCGTTGATGAAGGTGATGGCCGTTCCGGTTGTTTCCGCCCGCGCCGTTCTACCTACACGATGAACATAATCTTCCGGATCAGGTGGTACATCATAGTTGATGACGGCACTGATGCCTTCGACATCAATTCCCCTCGATAGCACGTCCGTTCCGATCAAAATGCTTAACTGACGACTCTTGAAAGCCCGGAGAATATCCTCCCTTTCTGACTGTTCAAGGTCAGAATGAAATGCCTTGGCAGGGAGGCCGTTGCGCTCGAATGAGTGGCCGAGTTTTTTTACCATTTCTTTTGTCGACGCAAAAATGATCGCACTGTTCCACTTGTGTGTTTTCAGAAGAAAGCTGAGAAGGGCTGGCTTCTGTGAGTCATACACAACATAGGCCTGTTGCAAGATGCCCTCCGCAGGTTTTGCAACGGCAATATTGATCTCCGCAGGCTGCCGAAGAATTTTGTTTGCCAGTTGCCTGATCCTCGGCGGCATCGTAGCTGAAAAGAGTAATGTCTGCCGTTCCTTGGGCAAATAGCTGATGATCTTAATGATGTCATCAAAGAACCCCATGTCAAGCATGCGGTCGGCTTCATCCAGGATAAGGTGCTTCAGGTGATCAAAGACGACAGTCCCTCCTGCCAACAAGGCAATAAGACGTCCGGGTGTTGCAATGACAATATCGGCGCCTTGTTCAAGGGCTTTTCTTTGCACATCCCATGTTGCGCCGTCGCCGCCACCGTAGACAGGGATCGAACTCACTCCGGTAAAGTAAGCGAAGCCCTCAATCTGCTGGTCGATCTGCTGGGCAAGTTCGCGCGTGGGCGCTATGACCAGGGTATTCAGGTGTCGGTGATCGGTATTGATGATCTTGTGAATGACCGGGAGAATGTAGGCCGCCGTCTTTCCGGTTCCCGTCTGTGCACAGGCAATCACATCCGTACCATGAAGGATCATTGGAATGGCTTTCTCCTGGATCGGCGTGGGCTTCTCATAGCCCATGGAGTCCAGTCCTTCCTGGAGCCTTGTCTCAAAATGAAAGTCACTGAAACTCAAACGCGATACGGTTATGAATGAAGGTCAATCCGGTCAAACCGGGTATAAGGTCTCAACACGCCAGGAATGTTGATCCCATTTGGTGTCTGGTTGTTTTCCAGGATGGCTGCGACAATTCTTGGAAGAGCCAGGGCACTACCATTGAGGGTATGCAGCAATTCCATTTTGCCATCCTTGTTTTTGTATCGGAGTTTCAGGCGGTTCGCCTGAAAAGTTTCGAAGTTGCTCACTGAACTGACTTCCAGCCATCGCTCCTGCGCCGCAGAGAATACCTCAAAGTCGTATGTCATCGCTGAATTGAAACCCATGTCGCCGCCACATAGCAGCAGTCTGCGGTAAGGCAATTCAAGTTTTTCCAGTAGGCCTTGTACATAGGTGCACATGACCTCCAATGTATTATATGATTCTTCCGCTTTGCAAATCTGTACGATTTCTACCTTATCAAACTGGTGAAGACGGTTCAAGCCACGCACGTGCGCGCCCCAGCTGCCCGCTTCTCTTCGAAAGCATGGTGTGCAGCCAACGTTACGAACCGGCAGGTCGCGTTCCTCCATGATCACATCACGGTACAGATTGGTTATAGGAACTTCGGCCGTAGGTATCAGGTAAAGCCCATCGGCATTTACAAAGTACATCTGTCCTTCCTTATCCGGAAGTTGTCCTGTACCATATCCACTTGCCTCGTTGACGACAATGGGAGGCTGTACCTCTCTATAACCCTGGCGGTCCGCTTCGTCAAGGAAGAAATTAATCAACGCTCTTTGAAGCTTGGCACCCTGTCCTTTGTAAACTGGAAAACCAGCACCAGATATTTTAGTGCCCAAATCAAAATCAATGATGTCGTACTTCCTGATGAGGTCCCAATGAGGAAGGGAGCCTTCATCTAAAACCGGAATCGTCCCATGCTGGTGTACATTCATATTGTCATCAGCACCTGTGCCCGCAGGGACTTTGTCTGCCGGGACATTGGGAATCTTGTACAACAACTCCTGAACCTTACTTTCCTTTGCTTTTAATTCATCTTCAAGGGTCTTGATGGCATCTTTCTTTCCTCCGATTTGTGCCCTTAATTGTTCCGCCTCCGACTTTTTACCCTCTTTCATCAGGCCCCCAACCCTTGCAGACAATGTGTTCAATTCGGCACTTGCGTCATCGCGCTGAACCTGAATGGTCCGCCTTGCTTTGTCTTGTTCCAGGACCGCTTCAACAAGGTCGGCCGCCTCCCTGAAGTTTCTTTTCTTCAGTCCGCTAAGCACGCGATCTTTGTTGTCACGAATATTTGTTAACAAGAGCATTTCAATTCCATTTGAAGCGGTAAAACTACCACAATGCGGTCATAATATTTTTTTGGCTCATTTGATTATAATTCAATTTGGCCTATAATTGCAGTGTCAATCAGGCCTTCCGGGCCGTTTCTCATAGATAATCAACGTTTTTCTTAGGCCAGCTTTCTAAACCTTACTGTATATTCTGAGTGTGCGTCCGGACGGAGATCCGGACCCTGACCCGACAAGACAAATTCTCTCCCAATCATATTTTCACAACGATCACGACTACTTTTTTAGACACGCATGTACACCATTGACGATCTGAATGTCAGGTTGCTGTCCGAACTAAAGGACATTGCCGAGAAGATGGGCGTAAAGAACGCCAAGAAACTAGCAAAACAGGAACTCGTTTACAAAATCCTCGATCAACAAGCGCTGATCGAAACACCTTCTTCACCAAAAAGGGTTGATGATTCAGGGGATCGTAAGATTCGTCCAAGGAGACGCGAAAATGTTGCCCCATCCAACGGCGGAGAAGGAGCACCTAGCCAGGAACCCAACCAGCCTGCACCACAACAACCACGGCCCGAGGCTACAGTAACACGATTTGAAGAGCCTCAGCCGAAATTTGAAGAACAACCCCGTCAACAACGGCAGCCTCAGCACCAACATCATCAGCAGGGACAGCAAGGACAACAGGGGAACATGATTGAGCCCGGTCAGCGCGCCGAGCTTCCACCCGACCGCCAACAACAATCACGCATTCTGAACATCAAAGACTTTGATGGTGCCGTAACAAGCGAGGGAGTGCTGGAACTGATGCAGGATGGATACGGGTTTCTCCGGTCTTCTGATTACAACTACCTGGCCAGTCCTGATGATATCTATGTGTCTCCATCTCAGATCAAGTTGCTTGGTTTGAAGACAGGCGATACGATCCGTGGACAAATACGTCCACCGAAGGAAGGTGAAAAGTACTTTGCCCTTCTCAAGGTCGACAACGTGAATGGAAAAACAACGGAAGAAATCCGTGACCGTGTCGCGTTTGAATACCTGACTCCCCTGTTCCCGAATGAGAAGCTCAAACTCAGCACAACGCCGGATAATATGTCTACGCGTATCCTGGATTTGTTCGCCCCTATAGGAAAAGGCCAGCGGGGAATGATTGTTGCTCAACCCAAAACAGGTAAGACGGTTCTCCTCAAGCAGATCGCCAACGCCATCGCAGAGAACCATCCGGAAGTATACCTCATCGTGCTGCTGATTGATGAACGTCCGGAAGAAGTTACGGATATGGCACGCAGCGTACGCGGAGAAGTAATCGCCTCTACATTTGACGAACAGGCTGAGCGCCATGTCAAGGTTGCCAGCATCGTTCTTGAAAAAGCAAAACGCATGACCGAGTGTGGTCATGATGTTGTGATCCTTCTTGACTCCATCACTCGCCTTGCCCGTGCGTACAACACGGTTGTACCATCCTCTGGCAAGATTCTCTCAGGAGGTGTGGATGCCAATGCCCTGCACAAACCCAAGCGTTTCTTCGGTGCGGCACGCAAAATTGAAAATGGCGGTTCACTGACCATCATTGCCACAGCTTTGATCGACACAGGTTCCAAAATGGATGAAGTAATCTTTGAAGAATTCAAGGGTACAGGTAACATGGAACTCCAACTCGATCGCAAGCTGTCTAACCGCAGGATCTATCCTTCCATCGATGTTCCTGCTTCAGGCACACGCCGTGAGGAATTGCTCATGAAGGAGGAAGAACTCCAGCGTGTATGGATCCTCCGCAAATTCATGAGCGACATGAATTCCGTTGAAGCGATGGAATTCCTTCAGAGCAAAATGAAGGGAACCCGTAACAATGAAGAATTCCTGATCTCCATGAACGGATAAGGTCCAGCAATAAGAGATAATAATGAAGCGCGGATAGCTCCGCGCTTTTTTTGTGTGGTCATGCCAATACGGCGCTAATCCTTGACCACAGAGCCTCGTGCATCGACTCGGTAGTATAACTCCACGCTTTCTCTGGTAGACTTATTGATGAGCACGACCATGTAGTTTCGGTAGCCCTTGGCTATAAATTCCTTCATGTCAATTTCTATTCGCACTGGATTGGTCGGATCATACGTTCCATTAACTGAGTGAATGACCGAGAGCTGTTCGCCTTCATATACCCTGACAGCATAGTCAGACTTTTGACTGAACGGTGGGTCAATCACAATGCTTGAGGAAACAGGAGGAGCTTTTTTCCTTTTGGCATATGATATCCTGATCTCCTTCATTAAAACAGGTTGACCATTTTGAGGATACCCAAGTACACGATACAGGTAGTTTCCTGGCACTGTCAATGTATCCTGTAACTGATATGAGTCAGAGGGTTTTCCATACGCATTTTTTGAAGATGGCAGTGCGCGCTCAAGTCTGAAAATGTCCTGCTCCATCAGTCGATACACACGAAACTGGTCGACTTGTTCCAAATAGCCAGCAGATACTTTCCATGAAATATCTACAAGACTGTCCTTCTGGGTACCTACACTGATAGCGGCTTCAGATTTTAGCAACTCTTCATATTTCATAGGCAGCCCGGAAGGTCTCCGCGCGATTTGAATATCAAAATCACAATGATCACCATCGAAACCATCGATCTCGATCAGGTAAGTCATTTTGGCTGTCAGCATCCCGAGGGGTATAAATACCTCCTCATTCTTTATCTGGCGAATGCACTGAATCACTCTGTAGTTTTTTGTCTCACATGGATTCCCTTCAATTAGAATGATCTGAATGCCATTGCTGCTTCGACATACAAGTCGTGAAATATTGAGGTAATACGCCTGAGGTTCGCTCACCTGAAATGAATACCATTGATCATTGTGATAAATGAGGCACTTATCCGTCAATGCCTGGTTAAGGCATCCCCATTCAACCGTCGAAGATGCCGTAGTTGAATGCAATGGAGAAGCGTCGGGCTCCAAACGAATTCGATTGGCAAGGTTGTCATTGTTTACCTGTGCCTTCATGGTCGAGGCGCCAATAAGGCACAGAACGATAGGTATCAGATATTTCATGCGCGCTTTCGCTTCGATTCATGAAAAGCACCTTTGAACGAGGGGTCCCTTTCCCTTTTTTGTCTGTCAATCTCGCGGTCCTGTTGCTGACGCTCATCCTTCATGGTTTCTTCGACGGCAACACCCACCGGAAGTGGATGAACAGGAATCCTGCTGCGAATCATTTTTTCAATGCGTTCGATATGATAATCCTCTGGTGGCGTCACGAAGGTGATGGCCTCTCCAAGACGATGAGCCCTGCCTGTCCTTCCTATCCGATGAACATAGTCTTCATATTTCAATGGCACATCAAAATTGATCACATGCGAAACATCGGATACGTCAATCCCTCGGGAAGACACATCCGTAGTGACAAGAACCCGAAGCTCTCCATCCTTGAATTCATTCATGGCATTGATCCTTGCATTCTGTCCTTTGTTTGAGTGAATGACTCGCACCGGCCCCAGGCTTCTTCGCTCAATGAATTTTGAAATATCCGTGGCGACTTGTCTTGTTCTGGCAAAAATCATCACCCTTTGATAACGTTCACGGTCCAGCAACAGGTACTCCAGTAAATTGATTTTAGTTTTGAGATTGGGGACATGAACCTGCTGCTGCTGGACCTGGATCGCCGTCGTTGCCTGTGGTGTGATCTCCACCCGTGTCGGAAACAAGAGGAATTCTTCAGCAAGTCGCTCCACCTTGGGCAGAAATGTTGCCGAGAAAAGAAGATTCTGTCGTTTTGATGGGATCACTTCAAAAATCTTTCGCAATTGAGGCATGAAACCCATATCCATCATTCTGTCTGCCTCATCCAAAACCAACGTCTTCAGCATTTTAGTGGTTATTGTTTCCCGCAGGTAAAGTTCCATGAACCTGCCCGGAGTTGCCACGATCAGATCGGCTCCTTTTTCAAGTTCCTCTATCTGCGATTTGGGTCCGATACCACCGTACAGAGCCACTATCCTTAAATCAGTATGTGATGCCAGCACCCTGGCATGGTCTGCAATCTGAATGACCAACTCTTTGGTGGGTGCCAAAACGAGCGCCCGAGGATCTTTTCCCTGAGCAAATCCTATTTTCTTGAGAACAGGTAACACGTAAGAGGCCGTTTTCCCAGTCCCCGTCTGCGCAATACCAATAACGGCCTGACCTCCAAGTACCAGCGGTATTACTTTCTGCTGAACTTCCGTTGGGGTCTGAAAGCCCGCATCAGCTACAGCCCGCAACAACTGCGGGTTGAGCTTGAGGTCTACCCACGAAAATGTTCCTTCTGGCATATCAATAGAGCAACGGTCCTATCTTTGTCAAATGCAAACCCTGATCACCAATGCGAAGATAGTAAACGAAGGTAAGGTCACTGATGGCGACATTCTCCTTAGAAATGGCCGCATTGAAAAAGTAGCCTCATCCATCACCGCTCAGGGTACAGTGATCGACGCCCAGGGCAGGTTCGTTATGCCTGGCGCCATCGACGACCAGGTGCATTTTCGTGAACCTGGCCTTACCCACAAGGCAACAATCTTTACCGAATCACGGGCGGCAGTTGCAGGTGGGGTGACCTCCTACATGGAGATGCCCAATACTGTCCCACCCACATTTACACATCAATTGCTTGAGCAGAAATATCAGATTGCAGCCAAGCACTCATTGGCTAACTATTCTTTTTATATCGGAGCCTCTCACAATAACCTGGAGGAAGTGCTTCGAACAAATCTTGAGCGAGTCTGTGGATTGAAGATATTTATGGGGTCCTCCACTGGTGATTTACTGGTGGACGATCCAAAGACGCTTGAGGGCTTTTTCTCACGATTTCCCGGTCTGATCGCCACTCACTGCGAGGATGAGCGGACGATTAGGGGAAACATGGAGCGATTCCGTCAGCAATACGGGGAGGATGTGCCTGTCATTCTGCATCCTCAAATCAGGAGCGCCGACGGCTGTTATGCTTCATCCAGTATGGCTGTTGAAATGGCCAAACAGCATGGCACGCGCCTTCATGTGCTTCACATCTCAACTGCCAAAGAAATTGGCCTCTTCTCCAATGCAGAGTCGTTGTCAAAGAAAAGGATAACTGCCGAGGCGTGCATTCATCACTTGTGGTTTAACGACAGTGATTACGCTCGGCTTGGAATGAAAATCAAGTGGAACCCTGCTATCAAGACAGCCAATGATCAAAAGGCCATACTTGCGGCTGTCCTGGACAATCGAATCGACGTGATTGCGACAGATCATGCTCCTCATACACTTGAGGAGAAAAAGGCCACATACTTCAAGGCGCCCGCCGGAGGACCGCTTGTTCAACACAGTATGGTTGCTATGATGGAGTTTGTTCGGCTTGGCAAAATGGATATGACCCGGCTCGTCGACAAAATGTGTCACAACCCAGCCATTCTTTTCAGGGTCAGGGAGCGGGGTTTTATACGCGAGGGATACTTTGCTGACCTGGTGATTGTAGACCCTGCAGACCCCTGGACGGTATCACCATCGAATATCCTTGCTAAAGCTGGATGGTCACCTTTTGAAGGTCAGACCTTTCATTCTCGAATAACCCACACTTTTGTTTCAGGCCACCTGGCTTACGAGAACGGCAAATTCCATGAAGGCAAACAGGGTGAGCGGCTTGCATTTCAACCCACCTGACCTGGCTTTTGTAATTCTTCACAGCATGGCTACCTTTGCCATCCCTAAATGGTGAATGTAGTTCAGTTGGTTAGAACGCCAGATTGTGATTCTGGAGGTCGCGGGTTCGAGTCCCGTCTTTCACCCACATGAAGTCCAGGAAACGAATCCTCGACTTCATAAGTAAATCAAGCTAAAAGGGGTGTTCGAGTGCCGTGCCAAAACGGCACGAGCATGCTCGCCCGGAGGGCGGCATCCCATCTTTCACCCAAGAAAAAAAGCCCCCGCAAGGGGCTTTTTTATGTACTCTGTCTACATCCTCATATCACGTAGTACTGGCACTTTCTATATTGGCCAGACAAACGCTTAGCCCCACAAGGGTTTTCATGTTCTTCGTCTGCCTACTTGTATCGCGCTCCGAGAGAGGTTTGCTTGGATTCGCAATCTATTCGTTAACAATTCACTGGCATCTTTCCTGCTGATCCGGTAAATAGCTTAAAAAAAGCCATGGATCAGTGCATCATTAACCTCTTTGATGAATACACCCACAAGCCACTTAGGCGGGAAGAATTCATGTCCCGGCTTACCAGGCTGACTGGCAGTACGGCGGCAGCATTGGCCGTGCTTCCATTGTTGGAGGTCAACTACGCAAAAGCTGCAACCATCACAGATCAGGACGACCGCCTTATCGCTGAAACAGTGACCTATCCTGGCGACGGCGGGGACATGAAGGGATACTTTGCCAGGCCCAAAACGGAAGGCCGATACCCTGCAGTCATTGTCATTCATGAAAACCGGGGCCTCAATCCACATATCGAAGATGTTGTTCGGCGAGTTGCATTAGCCGGATACTTAGCCATCGGCCCTGACGCACTTGCTCCTCAAGGAGGTACGCCATCTGATCCAGACAAGGCGCGTGACATGTTTCAGAAAATTGATGCGGCTAAAAATCTAAACAATTTTCTACAGGCTGTGGCTTATCTCAGAAGCCGGAAGGACTGCACTGGAAATGTAGGAGCCGTAGGTTTCTGTTGGGGAGGCCGGATGGTCAATTTGCTTGCTGTGAATGCCCCGGAACTGAAAGCCGCCGTCGCTTACTATGGAAGCCAACCCGATGCTGCTGATGTCCCAAAAATCAAGGCTGCCGTTCAACTGCACTACGCTGGCATGGACGACAGGATCAATGCCGGCATTCCAGCCTACGAGGAGGCCTTGAAGAAATCAAATGTGTCGTATGAACTGTACAAGTATGAAGGTGTTCAGCATGCCTTCAACAATGATACAGCACCAACGCGTTACAACGAGGCCGCAGCAAGACTTGCCTGGGAGCGGACGCTTGCTTTCTTCAAAAAGAATCTTGGTTAGGTTCTTTGCACGTTGATCGTAGGCGAAGTTTTCCCTAAATTGATTCATGATCTCGTTTCGGGATTTCCAGGACCAGAGTTTTGACAAGCAGATTGGACTGTTGTTTGAACATGGCTCCTGCGTTATGAGCATTCGCTACTACGGTTATAAAGTCAATCTCTATTTGCTTGGCAATTTCTACCTGGAGGTCTTTTATAATCACAAGAAGGATATGATAGAGAAAATCATTCCTCTTGACGTCCGCCATAGTCGATTTACTTTCTACACGGATCAGATTCACCTTCCTGACACCTTGTAAAAAAATAAAGGGCTCCCGTGGGAGCCCTTTTACAATTCCTGTAAGTCTTGAATTATGCAGTAGCTGCAGCTGGTGTTTTTACCTGAGCTTTCAAGGATACTGTTTTCTTGGCCTTGTATCCGCAATAGCTGCACTGATAATGTTTCACAAGTTCGCCTTCCTCGGTATCAGTAGGCTGCTTGAGGATTTCTTCACGATTCACTTTAAATGTCTGGTAGTTGCACTCAGGGCACTGGATGGCATGTAAGTGACCGGCATACTTTTCAATTTTTATAAATCCGGTTTCTTCATCCTTCCACACGTCGTAGTCAACAGAGAACACATTCTCTTCAGCCTGCATACCCTCATCAAGGTGCGCATCTTCTTCCTCCTCACTCAGCAACTTCATAGGCTTGCCTGTTTTGGGAGAAATCCTTGGCTTATAGCGCAGAACTTTCAGGCGCTTTTCGATAAAGAACGGGTAGTAAAATTTCAGCAGGTTCTGAATAATCAGGGCCGCAATGGTGCCCATCATGGCAGTAAGGAAGATGCGAACAAAGGTCAAAACTGTTGTTAACTCAACAATGTTGCCATTGAAATAAGCACATGCCCCTACGATGATGATCAGGGTTGCATACCAGAGGATTTTTACCTCGTGACGATTGATAAAATCGTACTTGTCTTTATTGTCAGGAATACTGGACAACCTGACGATGTATCCCAATATGACCAAAATACCCAACACCCATGCTCCATAGGCAATGTTGTGGGCCATACTATTCCAGGATGCGTAAGGATTATCAACCATGGTGCTTCAGTGTTTTCAGTGATTAATAGAGACAAATATAAAGACTAACCAAATTCCTTTCAATCTTAAATGAATCACCAATTTAGCGGGATTAAGGCAAAAATTCCAATGCCCATAGAAATTAAATCGCCTAATTCAACTGCACTGCATCAGCAAATCCTCTAATTAAAGCCTGGCAATGGCTTTTTGCTTCAAAAATGCCCATATGTGCTGCGTTGGAGAGTTCTTGTAGACTGATTTTCCCACTCATTTTTGCAAATTTCCTCAAGTCATCAATTGGAATCAGCGTATCGTTTGTTCCTGCAATGACCAACACTGGCCGTCCATCCTGAATCACCGCCGTTGACCGATCTGGCCTCTCTCGCATTGCCCTTGCATAACTTATCAATGCCTGGCTCGTGGTCTTGCTCGTCCGCTCATGTGTTGCTGCGATATAGGGACTTGCCTTGTCGAGAAAAAGTCCGGGAACAAATGTCTCTATGAAAGGCTCAACACCATGTTCGGTAACAAACGCCACCACTTTGTCCCTGACCTTCTTTCGCTCTGCTGAATCTGGATAAGGCGTTGAGTGAAACAAGACAATGGATGAAAGGATCTTTGGGTACCTCGCCAGCAAAGACAATGCAACGTATCCGCCCAACGAATGACCAACAATCACAGGTTGTTGTATAGACAAGTCATTCATCCATTCTGCAAGCGCATCGGCCACCAGATCGATGGTCAATGCGCCTGGTAGTGACGAAGATCGTCCGAAGCCCGGCAGATCAGGAGTGATAACATGGTTCGTCGTAGTGAATGGCTTAACGAATTCCGTCCAGAGTTCATGCGTATCACAAAATCCATGGAGAAAGATCAACGGTCGTCCGCTGCCTGTTTCACGAAAGTAAATTGATGACATGCCGTTACCGGGATCCGGAAACGCTTTCAAGAAGTAAATGAACCTGCTCCTCAATCGCCTCTGGTCCAAAGCCCGACTCATTGTGAAGCTCCAGTTGTTCGCCGTGTTCAATGACGCGATCCGGAATTCCCATTCTTCTTACATCAGCCTGATAGTGATGATCCGCCATAAACTCAAGAACAGCACTTCCCACACCTCCCTGCACACATCCATCTTCAACAGTGATGACCTTTTTGAATGATGCAAACACTTCGTGGAGCATGCGTTCGTCAAGCGGCTTGGCAAACCGAAGGTCATAGTGGGCAACATGAACCCCCTTCTTCTCCATTTTGTCACACACTTCAACGGCATAGTTGCCGATGTGTCCAAAGGTGAGAATAGCAACCTCTTCACCATCGCGGAGTTTTCTTCCTGTGCCAACCTCAATCTTTTCAAATGGCGTACGCCACTCAGGCATGACCCCCTGTCCTCTCGGGTAGCGGATAGAAAATGCCTGGTCCTTTCTTGGCAGCTGAGCCGTGTACATGAGGTTTCTAAGTTCCGATTCATTCATCGGGGCTGATACAATCATGTTGGGGATGCAGCGGAAATAGGCAATGTCGTATGCGCCGTGATGGGTAGGGCCATCAGAACCCGCAAAACCAGCGCGGTCGAGGCAGAAGTTAACAGGCAACGACTGAATGCACACATCATGGATCACCTGATCATAGGCTCGTTGCATGAAGGAACTATAGATATTGCAAAAGGGGATAAGTCCTTGTGTAGCGAGACCTGCAGAAAAAGTCACGGCATGTTGCTCGGCTATACCAACATCGAACGCCCTTTCGGGAAATTCTTTCATCATGATGTTCATCGATGAACCCGATGGCATCGCAGGGGTTATTCCAACCACTTTGTCATTGAGTTTTGCCAGCTCGACAAGCGTATGCCCAAATACATCCTGATATTTTGGAGCCTGGGGTTTGTCGTAGGTTTTCTTATGAATCTCACCTGTGATTTTGTCAAACGTTCCGGGTGAGTGCCAGGTGGTTTTATTCCCTGATTCCGAGGGGCCGTAGCCTTTTCCCTTCACCGTAACGCAATGCAAAATCTTGGGGCCTTTGATATTCTTCAGGTCATTAAGTACGGCCACCAGATGATCCACATCATGTCCGTCCACGGGACCAAAATACCGGAGGTTCAATGATTCAAACAGGTTGCTTTGGCTCAGCAATGCAGACTTAAGGGCAGAGTCAATTTTCGAAACGACTTCCTGAGCATTCTTGCCGACCTTGGAGAGTTTGCCAAGCAGGTTCCAGACTTCATCCTTGAATCTGTTGTATGTCCTGGACGTCGTGATGTCGGTGAGGTAATCCTTCAGTGCGCCAACGTTGGGATCAATCGACATACAATTGTCGTTGAGGATGATGAGCAGATTGGTGTTTGAGACACCCGCATTGTTCAAACCTTCAAACGCAATGCCTCCGGTGAGCGCACCGTCACCAATGACCGCCACATGCTGCTTCTCCTCCAGACCCAAATACTTTGACGCAGCGGCCATACCCAATGCAGCTGATACCGAAGTGGAAGAATGGCCAACACCAAATGCATCAAATTCACTTTCCTTCCGCTTGGGAAATCCGGAAATGCCCTTGTATACGCGGTTGGTATGAAACACATCCCGCCGTCCTGTCAGTATCTTATGTCCGTAAGCCTGATGGCCTACATCCCAGACAATCTGGTCGGTAGGTGCATTGAAGACATAATGAAGGGCCACTGTTAATTCGGTGACGCCAAGGCTCGCCCCAAAATGGCCGCCATAAATCGATACATTATCAATGATAAACTGCCGCAATTCCTGGCAAAGCTGAACCAACTGCGCCTGATCGAGCTTTTT
Source organism: Cyclobacteriaceae bacterium (assembly GCA_016787625.1). Classification (GTDB taxonomy): domain Bacteria; phylum Bacteroidota; class Bacteroidia; order Cytophagales; family Cyclobacteriaceae; genus ELB16-189. The sequence goes on along the minus strand of JAEUUD010000020.1, from coordinate 11,700 downwards.
CAAGTCGGCAGGTTCGTTGATCTGTGCCAGTATGGGTCCCGGGGTTATCAGCATAAACCAGGCTATAGTTACTAAACAGCGAATGAAGGTAACTGTTTTGGGAAACTTAGTCGCCCAATTCCCTGCAAATCTACGCAATTGCTGGGCTCGTGGTTTTGTCTGACCATTTGAATAATTTTGCGGCCTATGAACACCGAGAATTTCGAGATCAAGCTGCCGCTCTTTGAAGGGCCCTTTGACTTGCTGCTTTTCTTCATTGAACGCGATGAGCTTGACATCTACGATATTCCCATCGCCAAGATCACGAAGGACTTTCTTGACTACCTCCACCACCTGGAAACCCTTAATGTTGAGTTGGCCAGCGAATTCATCCTGGTGGCGGCAACGCTGATGAGGATAAAATCCAAGATGCTCCTGCCAAGGCCTCAACTGGATGAGGAGGGTAACGAAATCGATCCCCGCGAAGAACTCATCAAGCACCTGCTGGAATACAAGAAGTACAAGTCTGTCATCGAGACGATGCAGAAAATGGAAGAAGCTGAGCTTCAGAAAGAGAAGCGCGGAAACATCCTGCGCGAAATAAAATCCCTGGCCGCAAGCGTCAATGTGGAAGCTGAACTTCAGGAGGTAGACCTCTACAAGCTGATGCAGGTTTTTGAAAAGGTTTGCAAACGGTTTGAAGAGGAAAAGAACAGACCGGTGCATCAGGTGATTCAATATCCTTACACCGTTGAGGGGCAGAAGGAGTATATCCTCAATGAACTGACCCGTAAGCGCACACTGTCTTTTTCTGAGATGGTGCAAAACAACCCTACCCGGGTGGCCTTGATTTTCAATTTTCTCGCCATTCTCGAAATGCTCGCGATCGGCAATCTGGATCTTCAGTTGGGTGATGGGTTCAACAATTTCTGGATTACCTTAAAGGAATCTGTAGAGACAGCTTCTTAAACACAAAAATCGCCTCTCGCAAAACTTCCCGTACCTGCCTGACGTTGTAGCTCTACTTTTGCAACCATGAAAAAACTGCTGCCCTGGATCGTCCTCATTTTGCCAATACTGGCATTCGGGCAGGAACCCCTTACCCTGGAACAGGTGATCCAGCGAGGACTTAAGAACAATTTTGACATTCAGATTCAAAAATCTCTGGTGGAGATTGCCAAGAACAACAACACGCCGGGTCAGGCAGGCCGGTATCCCACCATCAACCTCCTGATCAATAGCACCAATTCAGCCATCAATCGGGTTCCTGCCAACCCCTTTGCGGTACCCGGCACGAGTATCTCCAACAGCATCCCGGGACAGTTTGATATTGGTTGGATTCTCTTCAATGGATTCACGGTGACGATCAATAAGAATCAACTCGATCGATTAGAGAAACAGTCTGAAGGAAATGCTTCCATCGTCGTTCAGAATACCCTGCAAAGCATCATTCTTGGTTATAGTCTTGTTTTGCTTGAAAAGGAACGGCTTGAGGTACGTAAAAAACTCCTCGACCTCTCGCGTACGCGATATGAACAGGTGAGGCTCAAGCAAAGTGTCGGCAGCGCCATCACATTTGATGTCCTGCAGGAGGAGAGCAATTTCCTCACAGACTCCGGCAATTTTGTTCTGCAAAGCCTTAACTACCGCAACGCTGTTCGAAACCTGAACGTGCTCATCAATGATCGCGTCGACAAAACCTACACATTCCCTCAGCCACTCAAGTTCAACGCGCCGACATTTGTATACTCCGACCTGGAATCAAAAATGACCGGCAACAACTTTACCCTGAAGAATCAATATATCTCCCAGTCCATTCTCCACGGCAACACACAATTGGCCAATGCCCTGCTCTATCCTTCTTTTTCAGTTAACCTCGGCGGCCAGGGAAGTCTTGACTGGCTCAACGCCAAATTCAGACCTACTGAAACTGGAATCCCGGTCAAGAGCACAGTTGGCTACCTGCTGGACGACCCTACACAACCGGTTATCAGCACTTCGTTTGCCCCGGAGAGCCGCACGGTCACAGGAAATTCTTACGGCGCCTATGCCAACTTTTCACTTCGCTGGACGCTCTTCAACGGAAGTCAGATCAAGCGCAATATCGAGAACGCCAAGACAAGGGAAATTATCGGTCAACAGACAACTGATCAGCTTAAATTATCTCTTCAAAGAGATTTGCAAATCGCGTATGACCTTTACGAGCAGCGTAAGCAAATTGTCGAGATCACTCGTATCAACCAGAGGGCAACGGAACTTAACCTTTCACTGGCTGAGGAGCGTTACAGGGTTGGATACATCAACGCAATTGATCTCCGGCTCATTCAACTCAACTATCTCAACGCTACACTCGCCAACCTGGAGGCTACCTACAACCTCATCGATGTGTATACCGATCTGATGAGCCTGACCGGAAGCATCATTGAGCAAGCCGAGAATTTCGGAAACTGATCTGAGAATTTAATTACCTTCATGGCAATCCATCCGATGATTGCTATGAAAAAATTCCTGATACCCGTTTGTATTTTCATCACCGGGTTCTGCGGTGCTCAAAATAAATCAGCATACCTGCTTCAGCCGGATCGTGTGTTCGATGGAACCGATATGCACGATGGCTGGGTCGTGTTGGTGGAGGGTGACCGCATCACCAACGTCGGGACGCGAGAATCCGTAAAAACCAGCAAGGCGATTGAAGTCGTTTCAATGCCCGGCACAACTTTACTTCCGGGACTCATCGAAGGCCATTCGCACTTACTGCTTTATCCATACAATATCACCGACTGGGATACCCAGGTACTTAAAGAATCAGACTCTTATAGAACGGCCAGGGCGACTGTTCATGCCAAAAACACACTCATGGCAGGATTCACTACCGTTCGCGATCTTGGCACAGAGGGGGCAGGATACTCGGACGTTGCGCTCAAGAGAGCCATCAATGAAGGCATTATTCCCGGCCCACGGATGATTGTTGCAGGACGTGCCATCGTCTCAACAGGATCCTACGGGCCAAAGGGGTATGATTCGGACCAGAGCATCATGCTTGGCGCAGAACCTGCTGATGGCAATGATCTGATCAGGGTGGTACGCGACCAGATCGGCAAGGGTGCGGATTTTATTAAAGTCTATGCCGACTACCGGTGGGGTACAAAAGGAGAAGATCAACCATCGTTCACGCTTGAAGAGCTGAAACTGATTAATGAGGTTACGCGAAGCAGTGGTCGTTACCTCGTCTGTCATGCAAAAAGCAAAGAGGCTATGCGCCGTGCTATCCTGGCAGGAGCCGAGACGATCGAGCATGGCGATTTCATCGATGAAGAAATTGCTCAATTGATGAAAGAGTATAAGGTCACCTATTTCCCTACGGTTGCCGCCATTGATGCCATTAATCAATACCGGGGATGGAAAAAAGGCAAGGATGAAGAACCTGCTGCCGTGAAGAACAAGAAAAAGACGTTGCGTATTGCCGTCAATGCGGGAGTGACCATCGGTGTTGGCGGTGACGTGGGTGTTTTCCCTCACGGAGAAAACGTCTATGAAATGGAGCTGATGGCAGAGTATGGTGGAATGAAACCGGTCGACATTCTGCGATCTGCTACGACAATCAATGCCAAGGCACTTCATCTTGAGAATGAAATCGGTTCCATTAAACCGGGAATGAAGGCCGATCTCATGGCTGTGAAGGGTGATCCTTCAAAGAGTATTGCGGAACTGAGAAAGGTCGCCTTTGTCATGAAAGATGGCGTGGTGGTTCGCGCCGAAAAGTAGCTGCACTCCATGAACAGGAAACAAGCCATCCAATCCATCGCTGCCGGTATTGCCGGCACAGCGCTTCTCACCAAAACAGGCAATGCCATGCAAAGTCCAATCCTGAAAAAAAACATCAACCACTCCGTGTGCCAGTGGTGCTACAGCGACATTCCGCTTGAGAAACTCTGCGAGGCAGCACGGGAAATCGGCATCACCTCCATTGACTTGTTGAATGCTGAGCAATGGTCAACGGCTGCCAAATACCAGCTTACCTGCGCGATGGCCTATGCATCACCTATTGGCTTGACAAGAGGATTCAACGATGTGTCCCTGCACGCGACATTGCTGAAGGACTACACCTTGAACATTCCGAAAGCGGCCGATGCCGGATTGAAGAATGTCATTTGTTTTAGCGGCAATGCGAACGGCTTGACTCCTGAGCAGGGACTGGAGAATTGCGCGAAAGGCCTTGACCCTGTTTTGAAAATAGCTTCCCGATACAACATCCAGGTTTGCATGGAACTTCTTAACAGCAAAGTGGATCACAAGGATTATCAATGCGACCACACTCCGTGGGGGGTTGCTTTGTGTGAGAAGACGGGATCATCCAGCTTCAAGCTGCTGTATGACATCTATCACATGCAGGTGATGGAGGGTGATGTGATCGCTACCATCCGGAAATACGCAAAGTATATTGCGCATTATCACACCGGCGGGGTTCCGGGAAGAAACGAGATCGATGAAAGACAGGAGTTATTCTACCCGGCCATCATGCGCGGCATTGTAGAAACCGGCTTCAAGGGATTCGTTGCTCAGGAGTTCATCCCCAAAGATCAGGACAAACTGGCCTCTCTGAAGAAAGCCATCCAGATTTGCGACGTGTAAGCTTAGCGTTGAATCAGCTTCACACGAGCATCGTCCGAGCGGATATCAACACGGGCCGTGCCACTGGCCAATTGCAGGCTTGTGCGATTTTCTGAACGCTCCAGCTGCCTGAAATCACCCACCGTTGACACGCGGGTATCGCCGTGGCGGATATCAAATTTCCCACCACCTCGCGTGATCGTCAGCGCAATCATCCCATCCTGAGAATTGATATAGTAATTGCCGGCATCTGCCAATGATGTTTCCACGATAAGATCGCCATCATCCATATCCGCAGAGATAGATCCGAAGTTGGCGTTGGTGATTTTTACATCAGCATCATCAGCATCAACATCCAGGGAACCCTTACCTTCATCCATCACGATGTCTCCGTCGTCAAGGCGAAAGCGGAAACTGTCTCCTGAACAGCCCATGAGGGAAACATCAGCGTCATCAAGATCGAGGGCGATGGCTCCTTCTACATTGGTGACCTTGTAGTGCCCGTCATCGCCCTGGATATCCAGACTTACACCTTCCGGCGTCTCAATATCAATCGTATACTTTTCGTAGTGATAACCGACCATACCCACTGTTGAGGAATTTGATCTTTCCCGATAAGTCACGTTCCCATTGTCTTCGGTGATGTCAACACTAAACTCCTCCTGTCCAAACACGATTCCCTTGGTTGTAACCTGGCGATAAACCACAATATGCACGGAAGACCTCTTTGATCCTGTGATGGTGACATGAGCATCAGAAGAGTTCAGTTTGATGGTGCCCTTGGGGTTGATGTTATATTCTTTGTCGAGTTTGAATATTCCATCCTTGGTTTGTCCTGCGGCAGAGACTGCCACAAAGAGAAAAAGTGCGCCAATCAGTGGTTTCATAAGGGTTTTGTTACTGTTGCTCATTAGACGCCCTTCATCCCTTCAAGGTTGCAAACCCGTCAGATTTTGGGTATCAACTCCATATAAAGGTCAGTGAGCCGTCGTTCTGCCTTACCGGCGGTTTCCACAATCTGTTTGAGGTCGACTGGTTTGAGGTTGTCCGGGTCACAATCATCGGTCAATACAGAAATTGCACAACAGGGCATACCCATATGATTGGCCACAATCACCTCAGGAACCGTGCTCATTCCTACTGCATCAGCTCCGATACCGTGCAGGTAGCGATACTCGGCCCTAGTCTCCAGATTAGGGCCCATCACTGCCACGTAAACCCCGACATTCAGCTTGATACCGTTCTTTTTCGCAATGCTGATCAGTTTCTTATTCAACTTTCCTGAATAGGGTTCGCTCATGTCAGGAAAGCGGGGGCCCAGCATCTCCACGTTGTGTCCGCGCAGCGGATTGTCGTGTTGAAGATTAATGTGATCGTCGATCAGCATCAACTGACCCTTCTTCCACTTCATATTCATATTGCCGGCCGCATTGGAGATCAGCAAGGTTTCTACGCCCAGCATTTTCATGACACGAACAGGAAGTGTGATCTGCTGCATGCTATAGCCTTCGTAGTAATGAAAGCGACCCTGCATGGCGAGTACTTTTTTCTTCTTGATTGTTCCGTAGATGAGTTTGCCTTTATGGAACTCCACGGTTGAAATGGGAAAGTGTGGAATCGAGTTATAGTTGATGACGATCGGGTTCTTGATTTCTTTCACCAACAGGTTTCCCAATCCGGTACCAAGAATGATCCCAATTTCGGGACTGTCTACGCCGTGATCACGGATGAATTTGCTCGCTTCCTGAATATGGTCAAGCATAACTTTTCTGTTTTGAATGTGTATCAAACATACCAAATTTCATCTTGAACGGGCCCCGCTCCTCACCATACCAAGACCGCTGGATTCGCCCAATCCCGGCTCATCCAAATTGAGGACATAGCAACGGTTTACACCTTATATTTGACTGAATCAAAACCTTTACCGCCATGAAAAGCTTCATGCTCATTTCCCTGTTTGCCTTATCAGTCGGATGCTCCTACGCTCAGGAGTTCAATAACCTGCCGGTTCAGACCCAGAAGCCTCCGCTTCATGGCCGGCACTGGATGGCGGTGACGGGAAAGCCATTGGCAGCTTCTGCTGGCGCACAAATATTTACCAAAGGAGGAAATGCTGTGGATGCAGCCTGCGCCATGTTGGGTGCAACGTGTACGATGTGGGATGTGCTTGCCTGGGGCGGAGAGACACAGGCCCTCATCTACAATCCAAAGACAAAAAAAGTGATTGCCATCAACGCGATGGGGGTTGCGCCCACGGGTGCCACACCCGAGTTCTTCAAAGGCAAAGGCCTTAAGTATCCTCCTGCACTTGGCCCGCTCGCTGCAACCACTCCGGGAACGCCTGGAGGATTGATGACCATGCTGGCGGAGTATGGCACCATGAGTCTGAAAGATGTACTCGCTCCGGCTATGCAAATGGCAGAAGGCTACCCGATTGAAGCGCAAACGGCCAACTCCATCGAGCGAGGTAAAGCAGAAATAAAGAAATGGCCATATTCAAAAGCCGTCTTCCTCACCCATCAGGGCGAAAAGCGTGAAGCGCCAGACGCAGGAGAAATCTTTGTACAAAAAGATCTTCTCGCCACACTGCAGAAACTTGTGGAAACAGAACAGCAGGCGCTCAAGAAAGGAAAGACACGCAAGGAAGCCATCTATGCAGCCTATGATCGTTTTTATAAAGGTGACATAGCCAAAGAATACGCGAGGGGTTGTCAGGAACAGGGTGGACTTATTACCGAACAGGATCTTGCCAATTGGAAAGTGAAAATCGAAGAGCCGATGATGACAACCTATCGCGGCATCGAGGTGTATAAACTTCAGCAGTGGACGCAGGGTCCGGCCATGCTTCAAACCCTCAATATCCTCGAGAACTTTGACCTCAAAAGCATGGGCTACAATTCCACTAAATACATTCATACCCTTTACCAGGCAATGAATCTCGCCTTTGCGGACCGGGATTTTTATTACGGTGACCCGGCTTTTGGGCCGGAGGAACCCATGAAAGGTCTGCTGTCAAAGGAGTACGCCAAAGAGCGCAGCAAATCCATCAACTGGGAAAAGAATGACGCCAAGGCAGGTCCCGGTGATCCATACCCTTTTGAAGGAAAGCAAAATCCATATACAGATTTACTGAAGTCGTGGGGCAACGCACAGGCTGCCAACATTCGCCCCGGCAACCCGCTCCGGGAGGAATTTCTAGAATCATTCACGGCGGGCACTACTTCGGTAGAAGCAACGGACAAGGAAGGTTGGGTTGTGTCCATCACACCAAGCGGCGGGTGGGTACCGTCATGCATTGCCGGACATACAGGTATTGGCATGAGCCAACGGATGCAATCTTTTGTGCTTGACGCGAAGGAAAATCCATTCAATGTGGTGGAGCCCGGCAAACGTCCTCGTGTGACTTTGACTCCGAGCCTTGCCATGAAAGACGGCAAGCCATTTCTTTCTTTCGCCAAGCAAGCAGGAGACGAACAGGATCAATTACTTCTTCAGTTTTTTCTTAACATGGTCGAGTTCAACATGACCGTCCAGGAATCCTGTGAGGCCCCGAGCTTCAAGACCTATCAGATGTATTCTTCTTTTGGTAACCACGAGAAAGAACCCGGATCTCTGATGCTGAATGATGCGATGCCGTCCTGGACACGCAAGGAACTTGCCCGCATGGGTTACAAACTTTCCTACGATGATCGCACAAGTGGCCCCATCAATGCCATTTGGTTTGACTGGAAGCATGGTACGTTTTGGGGAGGCTCAAGCAACCACGGTGAGGACTATGGGATTGGATGGTAAGTGCGGTCATGCCGGGTTAAGGTTCATTCATCGAAATTTCTGAAATTGCATTAAGCATTCAATGTCTTAATGCCATTCATCATCCGTCTGGTTGCCATTTTCGCTTTTCAGCTGTTGACCCATTCGGTGATCAATGCGCAACAAAGGATTTCCGGCAGTGTTACCGATGCAACCGGTGAGCCCGTTCCGTTTGCAACCGTCTTCTTCGCAAACACTACGTTTGGCACCAGCACCACCGACAAAGGACTTTACACCTTTTCCGGGTTCCCTCCAGGCAAGTATGATCTGATCATAACTGCTGTGGGATACAAACTATTTAGAGTTCCTGTCGAGATCCCCAAAGAAGGGGTTGTAGAACAGAACATCCAGCTGGCAACAGAGAACATTCTGCTAAAGGCCATCCTGGTCAAGCCAGACACCGCCAACTGGAAAAAGAACTTTGAGGACTTTAAGGATTATTTTCTTGGCAAAAGCTATGCCGCCCGGGAAACGATCATTCAGAATGAGAAAGACATCCATCTTTTCTATGATGCGTCAGCAAAAACGCTGGTGGCTCATGCGAGTAAACCGATCATTATTATCAATCGCGCCACAGGGTATGTCATCAAATACTACCTCAACCAATTTGAGTATGGCGCTGGCGGACTTTTCACCATTGACGGATTGCCTCAATTTGAAGCAATGACGCCAAACAATAAGGCTGAGCAAAAACGATGGGAACGACGAAGACAGGAAATTTACCTTGGCTCCATCCTTCACTTCATGCGTTCCTGTCAAAATCAAAAGCTTGGGAAAGACGGATTCAAAGTATTCAGGGCTTACAGGATTCCCAATTCCAGTCGACTTCCGGATGAGGAATTGAACCGGAAAATCAAAAAGATCCGAGAGGAACGACAGACAAAGGGAACCAGAAAGCCTGACAGCCTTTCGTTTTTCCTGTGGCAACAATCGCTCCCGTTGGAAATTGACAGTGTCGTTAAAGGAGACCTGAAAGTCGCTGAATTTTGCGATGTGACGGACCGGGAATTCAAAACATCCACAGGTCTGCTCAAAATAGAATACAAGGCGAAGGAAGATCCGGCGTATGCCTACCTGATGGGTCGCATAGGCAGAACAACAAAGCAAAGGTCAACATTAATCATCAGGAAGCCGCTCACCATCTTCAGCAATGGCTACTATGAAGATTCTCATGAAGTGTTGATGGAGGGTTACTGGAGTTGGTCTGAGAGAATGGCGACCATGCTTCCCCTGGATTATCAGCCTACGGCAAAAAAATAACAGATTCCTTAAACGTAAAAATCTCTGCGCTCTGTCACTGCAACCTCCTCAAGAAACTGCGCTACTTTATCTGTGACTGCATTAAAATACTTCTCGCCCTTTTCAGCTGTTGCTTCCTTTGGATTCCCCACACCGGTGTCATCCGTTACCTGGCTCCAGGCTCTTTCTGCCCAGGCCCAGCCCTCACGGATGGCCTGGAACCTGAATCTTTTTCCTTTGCCTTCGCCTGCCTCACTCAACGGACGCACAAGGTCCGGTCTCAGGTGAAGCATCAGGCTTGTCTCCATTTCACCAGCATGGTCATCCTTGGTGGTAAAAAACAATTGTTGATCAATTGCCTGAAACCAGTTGCACTGGCTGATGAACATCGATGGGAACTTTAAGCCGAGTTCACGAATCATCTGCTTGAAGTCATTGCCTCCATGACTGTTCAGGATGATCAACTTGTGAATATCCTGTCGGTGAAGGGTCTGGATAATATCCTGCAAAACGATCAGCTGTGTGCTTGGATTCATGTTCAGGTCCATGTCAATATCAAACTGGCCTGTGTTTACACCGAAAGGCACCGCTGGAAGAACAATAAGCTTAATGCCCTTGTCCCAAACTTTCCGGGCTGATTCTGCTGCGATGTGCTCTGCTTCGATGATATCCGTTCCGTACGGCAAATGATAATTATGAGCTTCACATGCACCCCAGGGAAGCACGGCCAACTCAAAAGCCATTCCCTTAACGGACTTCCAGTTTGTTTCGGTGAGTATGAATGGTCGCAATACCTTGAACCGTGACTTGTGATGCTAGAAATTGGGTGAAAGAAGGTACTTCGCGTAGAAGTCGTCAATGACTTTAACTGCTTCTTCCGGTGTGTCCACCAGATTGAACAGGTTGAGATCCTCTTCGTGGATCATGTGCTCTGTCACCAGCACCTTTTTCATCCAGTCGATCAGTCCTCCATAAAATTTCCGGCCCACCAGCACAATCGGGAAACGTCCGATCTTTTTGGTCTGGATCAGTGTAAGGGCTTCGGATACTTCGTCCATCGTGCCAAATCCTCCGGGCATAACGATGAAGCCCTGCGAGTACTTGACAAACATGACTTTGCGAACGAAGAAATAGTCAAAGGTGATAAGCTTGTCAGGGTCAATGTATGGGTTTCCCTTTTGTTCAAAAGGAAGAAAAATATTCAGGCCAACAGATTTTCCTCCTGCCTTGTTGGCGCCCTTGTTGCCGGCCTCCATGATGCCAGGACCACCGCCCGTCACAACACCATAGCCATGCTGCACCAACTTGGAGGCAATGTCTTCCGCCATCTTATAGTACGGATGGCCCGACTTTACGCGTGCCGATCCAAAAATGGTTACACACGGACCAATTTTGGCCAGCTTTTCAAACCCTTCCACAAACTCGCTCATGACCTTGAAGATCACCCACGAGTCGGAGCTCTTGATCTCGGCCCAGTCTTTATCCTTAAAGGCCTTGCGAATCTTATGCTCCTCTTCAAGCGCTTGCTTGATCATTTCATCACCGTTCTTTTTCTTCTTGGCCATAATCCAAAGTTCTTGTTTGATTCGAATATAGAGAAATTATTGAACTGAGGCTTCACTCAACTGCGTGCCTTCAGCAAATGCTCTATCGCACCAGCTGCCTTGGTATATTCAAATTGAAACCCGGTTTCCTGAATTTTTTTTGATGACACAACACTTCCGTTTAAGACAATCTCCGCCACACCTCCCACCAGCAACTTCAGCACAAATGCCGGAACATTGGGCAGGAAAACCCGTCGACCCAGTGAAGCTGCAATGGTCATTGTCATTTCCCGATTTGAAACCGGATGCGGTGCCACAGCATTGTATGGACCACTCATGGTTTCATCATCCATCGCCTTCATGAATATCCTGCAGGCATCATCAATATGAATCCAACTCAACATTTGCTGGCCTGTGCCGATAGCCGCTCCAACCCCAAAGCGTATTGGTATTGCCATTTCTTTTACGGCACCTCCGTGAGCGCTTAGCACAATGCCGATCCGGATTTTTACCACCC
>JAEUUD010000209.1 GCA_016787625.1 Cyclobacteriaceae bacterium | reverse complement strand
GAGCGGAGTACGCTACCTGCTTCTTTTTCGAACAGGTTTCTATCTGTAGCATCTACGTCATGAATACGAACAGGAAGCACACGGCTTGAGACATTGCCATTGTGCAGTTTGACATCCATCCCAAAAGCATCGGTCCGTGCGATGTGATTGAAGGCGCAGAATTCGCTTTGCCAGGCAAAGGATTTTGGATCACAATAGGTTTGTGAAATAATGGGTATGAAAATGGCACAGCGAAGTTTTCCTTCCAGGCTCTTGTCGACATGGTGGGACTCCAGGAGGCCATCGTGCGGATTCTCATCAAAATAAATGGAGACCTCCTCTTTCAGCGTTGCATCCAGCTCATTGCGGAGCGCCTGAACAAATTGAGTCACCCAACGGTCTCCCTTGTTGTCCTTCTGGCGATAACTGATGAAGATATCGCAGGCGAAACCGTCTATGATTGAAGCCATCGGGTAGTCAAGGGGTGGTGCATCATCAAATGTACCATGAAATCCTGGGGATTTCTCAGGTGCTGCGACCATCTCATTTCACTACTTCCCTTCCTACTCTTCTCTCTAGCCACTCCCGACTCCGTTAGGAGACCAGTTAATACTGTGACAATAGTAATGTGGTTTGATGAGAAACGGAAAGCCGAAGACAATTCTCTGCTATCCAGGTACAAAGGCGAGGTGAGGATTTGTACCTTCGCCCTATCGGTTTAGAATCTGCAAAGCAAATGAAGTACTGGAGACATTATAAGAGAATGGTCCGGATGGTATTCACTCCTAAGGTAGACCATCACTACGTGCCTGACATCTATGGCCGGTCAGCATCGAAGATGGTCGATATCCGGTGGGACAAGGAATTCAAGGCGATGGCGGATGAAGCCCGTAAGAATGGACGGACGCTTCTCTACTACGACAGGCTCCACACACTATATCAGGCCATTAGAAACATTGCCAGAAACAAACCAGCACAGGATCAAAAGATCCGGATCCTGGAAGTTGGCGTGTACAAAGGCGGCGGTTCATATTTTATGGCCAGGTGCGCGAATCACTTGTTTGGCCAGAACATTACCATCGAACAGTTTGCTGTTGACACTTTTGGTGGACACGATGCTAAGGATATTCCCAAGGGAGCTGACGGCGTTCATACCCCAGGATTGTTTTCCGATACAAGTTTCGAAAGTGTTCGTGATTACCTCGGGGCGTTTCTGTTTGTCAAGGCGATCAAAGCCAGAATCCAGGATGCAACCGATGTCACCAGGGATAAAGGATTCCACCTTATCCATCTCGACACCGATATTTATGAACCAACGATCTACGTACTCAATACCTATGCAGAAAAGTTGGCCCCTTACGGCATTCTCGTCCTCGATGACTACGGTTTCACCACGTGCCCGGGTATTGAAAAAGCTGTGACGGAGTTTTTGGATAAGCATCCCGGCGCTTTCACAAGGTTTGAACTTCCTACAGGGCAGGGAATCCTTGTTAAAACTGGGGGGAACTAATTGGTGGTTTAGTAGGAGATACTTCTCACCTATCCTAACCCAAAATTTCTAAACAAGTTCCGGCTCACAATCGTCCCAAACGAGTACCCAGGGTGCACACTGCTGCGATCTGGCACGGACTCTCCAGGCAACTGCGACCAATCGTGGCGACTCACCAAAACACCCACTCCGTGGTATAATATTCTATGCTCTCCCGCATAGTTTTGGGCCGAACAAAATTAACCAATGAAGCATCTCATCAACTCCATGCTGTTTCTGGTAATTGCCTTACCAGTTCTCTCTCAAGACGACTTTTCCAAAATGAGCGTCCGCACAACACCTGCCGGCGGAGCTGTTTACATGCTCGACGGACAAGGTGGTTTCGGAGGTGGAAATGTTGCCGTCTCCGTCGGTGTTGACGGGGTCCTCCTCGTTGACAACATGTACGTGCCGATGATGGCTAAAGTCAAGGATGCTATAAAAAGCCTCTCCGATAAACCCATCAGGTATGTCATCAACTCGCACTTTCATAGTGACCACATTGGTGGCAACAACGAACTCAGACCGGCTACGATCGTTGCCCACGAAAACCTCCGAAAGAGACTCGTGGCTGCCAACACTGCCTCTCGACCCACGAATCACCTGCTGCCTGATTTTACTTTCACAGATAAATCAAACATCTACTTCAATGGTGAAGAGGTTCGCCTCATCCACCTTCCAAGTGGCCACACCGACACGGATGTCGTTACGCACTTCACCGGATCCAACGTGGTCCATCTCGGCGATATGTTTTTCTTCGGAATGTTCCCTGCTGTCTACACCCAGGGTGGCGGCAACCTCAAACAACTCATTGCCAACCTTGATCAAGTAGTCACATGGCTGAACCCGGATACAAAAGTCATCCCCGGCCACGGCGATCTTGCCACTTTTGAAGATCTGAAAGCCTATGTGTCAATGCTGAAGGCAACAACGGCCATCGTCGAAGATGGAATCAAGAAAGGAAAAACATTGGAACAGATGACCAGTGAAAAAGTCCTTGCTGCCTATGACACACTCGGAAGCGGCGGAGCTCAGACAACGGATCAGTATCTGGCCATGCTGTACAAACTTCTCAAGGGGTAGTCATTAAAGGGTCACAAAAGAAAAAGGCGCCGGTTTCCCAGCGCCTTCTTTCGTTTATAACCAATAAGTAACTATTCGCTCTTAGGTTCTTCACCAGCAGCAGGAGCTGACTTCGCTGCCGACATCTTCTCCTTCAGCGCGCTTAACGCTTCGAGATCACCCAGCGTAGATTTTTCACTCTGCTGGTTGATGTTGGCGATGGTCTTGCCCTTCGACTCTGTCTTCTTGCGGGGAGCTGCCTGCGATGGCGCTGGCTTCTCTTCCACATCAGCAGACCACATGGCGCGGTGGCTCAATGAGATCCGGCGATCGTCCTTTGAGAAGTCAAGGACCTTGAAGTCCAATGACTCGCCGATCTCTGTCTTGCCGCCGTCCTGCTTCGAGATATTCTTGATCGTACAGAATCCTTCGATGCCGTACTGAAGCTCAACGATCATGCCCTTGTCATTCTTGTTGACAACGGTTCCCTTGTGTACAGAACCAGGTGTGAAGATTGTTTCAAATGTATCCCAAGGGTTCTGCTCGAGGTGCTTGTGGCTGAGGGCCAGTCTGCGGTTGGTAGCATCCAGTTCCAGCACTTTCACTTCGAGGGTCTCTCCCACTTTGGTGAATTCTGAAGGATGCTTCACTTTCTTCGTCCAGCTCAGGTCAGACACGTGTACAAGGCCGTCGATTCCTTCTTCCAACTCAAGGAACAACCCGAAGTTGGTGAGGTTGCGAACGATGCCCTTGTGTGTCGTGCCGATGGCGTACTTCGTGAGTACTTCCTGGCGTGTCCACGGGTCTTCGGTCAGCTGCTTGATGCCAAGTGACATCTTGCGCTCTTCGCGGTCGATGGTCAGCACGACAGCGTCGATGATGTCGCCTACCTTGATGAAATCCTGGGGATTTCTCAGGTGCTGCGACCAGCTCATTTCACTGACGTGGATAAGGCCTTCAACACCAGGCTGCAGTTCGAGGAATGCGCCGTAGTCAGCAACGTTCACGATGCGGCCCTTCACTTTTGAACCCACCACGATCTCAGCTGGCAATGACTCCCATGGATGGGGTGTCAGTTGCTTCATACCGAGGGAGATGCGCTTCTTGTCCTGATCGAAGTCGAGCACAACGACTTTCACAGTCTGATCGAGCTTGAGGACTTCTTCAGGATGCGCGACGCGGCCCCATGAAATATCAGTAATGTGGAGCAAGCCGTCAACACCGCCGAGGTCGATGAACACACCGAAGTTGGTCATGTTCTTGATCACCCCTTCGAGCACCTGACCCTTGTCGAGGTTGGTGAGGATGGCTGCCTTTTGCTGCTCGAGATCCTTCTCGATGAGCACCTTATGAGAAACAACGACGTTATCATTGGTGTAGTTGATCTTCACCACTTTCACTTCGATGTTCTTGTTGACATAAATATCAAAGTCGCGGATCGGCTTCACGTCGATCTGTGAGCCTGGAAGGAAGGCTTCGATGCCGAACACATCGACAATCAAACCACCCTTGGTACGGCGTTTCACGAAACCTTC
>JAEUUD010000208.1 GCA_016787625.1 Cyclobacteriaceae bacterium | reverse complement strand
CTTTTCGTCCTTGCCCTTGTTCTTCGGGGCAGCCTTGATGGCATCGCCATCCTTGAGACGTTTGGACACCGCCAGGAACGGTCCTGTGACAACCTCGGTGCTGTCGCTCAGCCCTGATAGGATTTCGATATTGTCGTAATCGCTGATGCCGGTTTTTACTTCCGTCATCTTGGCTTTTCCTTTCTCGTTGATGAAGACAACGATCTTGTCGGCTTTCTTCTCCACCTGCTTGCTGGCGTCGACCACTACCCTGTTGGGTCGGTCAGGATCACCAGATTGGGGAGCCGGCTTTGCATCAGGGTTGCGCGTTGTCACCGATGCCAGAGGCACAGAGAGTACATTCACCCTGCGGTTGGTGAGGATCTCCACGCTGGCTGTCATCCCGGGACGGAAAGGATACTTGTTGCCTGCCTTGATCAGGTCCATATAGGACGAACGAAGGATGAGGATACGGACTTCAAATTCCGTAATGGCATCCGCCGATGTCTTGTCCTTGGCTGTATTGGCAATGTGGGTCACAAGGCCCTTGAACTGCTTGTTGATGTTCTGATAAGAGTCCACATCAATGTTAACAGAGTCAGACAGGTGTACCCTTACAATGTCGTTCTCATTGACGTTCACGCGTACCTCCATCTTGTTGAGGTCGGCGATGCGGAGCATTTCTGTTCCACCCATGGTGGCTGTTCCCACCACGCGCTCACCCTTCTTTACACTAAGCTTTGACACCACGCCCTTCAACGGCGCCACCACCAGGGTCTTGCGAACGTTTTCCCTTGATTCTTTAACGCTGGCTTCTGTGCTGTTCACAATATGACGTGACGCTTCAACGGCCTGCTTGGACGATGCGAGGTCATTCTTCGCCACTTCAAAATTCTGCTTTGCCAGTTGCCAATCGGCTTCCGAAATAACCTTCTGGGTCCAAAGTTTTTCCTGGCGCTTGTATTCCTGTTCCACCCTGGCAAACTGTGCTTCCGCACGGAGCAGGTTGGAGCGTGACGACTCCAGGTTAGCCTTCTGCTGATTGAGTCCGGCTTCTGACCTTTCGAGCTGGCTCATCCAGGTATCAGGGCGGATCTTTACCAGCGACTCTCCGAAGCTTACCGAATCTCCGTCCTCTACATTCAGTTCAATGATCTCACCCGACACTTCAGGGGCAAGCTTCACTTCGATGACCGGCTGAACCGTTCCGGAGGCGCTCACCTTCTCTACAATCGTGGTGCGCTTGGCCTTGGCCAGATCAACTTCCAGTTCCGATGTCTTGCCAATCCAGCCCATGGCTTTTCCGAGGAACAGAAACGCGATCAGTACGACCACGCCGCCGATCAGATAGTACATGAGTTTGCCTGACTTCTTTGCTTGCTTTGCCATTCGTGAAAAAATTTACGGTATAGGTGTTAGTATTCGATTTGTTTTCCTTGGTAAAAGTCCAGCATCTTCTTCTTGAAGATGAAATTGTACTTGGCCCTTGTCAAGTCTGACTTGGCCCTGTAGAGGTCGTTTTCAGAAATCTGAAATTCAATGATGTTCAAGGCGCCGACGTCGAAGCGCTGCTTGTTCATCCGGAAGGCTTCTTCCTGGGCATGCACTTGCTTCTGTGATGCCGAGTAAGAGCGTGAAGCCGCCAACGCGTCGTTGTATGCCGTCTCAATTGACTGGCGCAATGTATTTTGTGTTTCTTTCACCGTGATCTCAGCGACATCCTTGTTGATCTTGGCGCGCTGCACACTGGTGCGTGTATTGAAGCCGTTCAGGATCGGGATGTTAAGCTGCAGGGACATGTTGCGGAACACATTGTCCTGAAGCTGCTGGTTGTGGCTGTACTTTTCCACAGTGACATTATCTACTGAGGTATAGACCAGCTCGCCACCGGCCGTAGCACCGATCGGAACTTGTGTCGAAGTGCCGGTGGGTATGCGCAGTGAATTCAAGTCACTCGAGTTGGAAGAAATTGATGCATTGAGGGCAAGACGTGGAGCATACGAACCCCTGTTTGCCTTCAGCGCGTACTCTGCACTCTGCACCCTCATCATGGCCGCTTTCACTTCCGGCATGTTGGCCACAGCGACCTGATAAATATTCTCTGCGTTGGAATCAAGAATCAAATCTTCAGTAGGAATCGCGGGCACTTCTACATCCAATGGTTCCGAACCGTGAATCTGCATCGACTGCTTCAGCTGAAGGATCGACAACGCCAGGGCGTTCTCCTGGTTGATCAGGTTGAGCTCGTTGGTGGCTACCAGCGCCTCCTGGTTGAGTTGGTTGGTCATCGCCAGCGATCCGGCCTCTACCTGTTTCTTGATGCGCTCCAACTGCTGCTGACTTGAATTGAGTTGGTAACGGGCATTGTCGAGTAGCTCCTTATTAAAGATCACATTGATAAAGAGTGTAATGACGTTCAGCATCACATCGTTCTTGGCTTTCTCCAGGTCGTGGTTGGAGGCCAGCAGGTCACGCTGATTCTGTCTGAAGTTGTTCTGAATCCTCAGGCCCTGAAACAAAGGGATGTTACCCGACAAGTTGGGAGAGATCGTTGTGGAGTTTCTGTCCACAAACAAGTTGGTTGTCGGGTTGAGGGCGCGGCCATAGTTATTGGTGTAAGAACCAAAGGCATTGAATGTCGGAAGAAACTGACCTTTCGCCTGCAGCATGTTGGCCTTGAAGGTCTCTACGTTGTAGACGCTTCTCTTGATCCTCAGGTTGTTCTCCAGGGCAAGATCCACGCACTCCTTTAACGTCCACTTCTTCACCTCCTGGCCGTAAGTGGCAGAGGCAAAGCAACCAAGAACAAGGACCAAAAATACTCGTACCATATTCAGATTTAGATTTGCGGTATATAAATGACTTCCTTCACCCAGCTTAGACTCCTTAAGTAGTCCAATGTTACAGGCTTCAGCCCTGAGTCCATTTCAAAAACAAGGCAGGCGATATCGAATTTTCCCCTTCTGGACACCGACATAGTGGCAATATTGCAATCGTCATGGGCCAAAACGTTGGCGATAAAGGCTACACTCCCCTTCACATCACCGGCAGTAATGATCGTGGTATGGAGATTAGCGCTAAAATCGGCCTTGAACCCGTTTACCTCAGCGATATTGACAATTCCCCCACCCTTACTCTCTCCGAGCACCTCAACCGAATGATCCCCACGGCGGATGGCAATCCGGATGGAATTGGGATGCAGTGTCGACGCATTGCCGACAGACTTGAAATGATAGTTCAGGCCTGACTTTGGCGCCAGGTCGATGGTATCCTTGATGCGCTTGTCATCAGGCTTGAAGCCCATGAGCCCTGCCAATACAGCCCTGTCACTGCCATGTCCCTCGTAGGTGCGTGCAAAGGAGTTATAGAATGTGATTTCTGCTTCCTCCGGCACCCCGCCCAGTATCTTGAATGCTGCAAGACCAATACGCACGACGCCTGCAGTATGTGAGCTGGAAGGACCAATCATTACAGGTCCAATCATATCAAATACACTACTTTTCTCAGGCATACGGCTTGAATACGAAAATTCCCCCAAAAGGATGTATGTATTACATCATTCCGGCTTAGGGGCCCCAAAAATAGGACATCCAAACTCAGGAAACCAAGATGATTCAGATTAGACCGCGATGGGCGCTTTGATCCCCGGGTGATACTGGTAGTTAACCACCTCAAAGTCTTCATATTGATACTCAAACAATGAAGCAGGCTTCCGCTTGATCAATAGTTTGGGCAGCGGATAAGGTTCACGACTTAGCTGGAGTTTGACTTGCTCAAAATGGTTGGCATACAGATGAACATCTCCCCCTGTCCAGACAAAATCTCCAGCTTCCAGGCTGCACTGCTGAGCCACCATGTGAGTGAGCAGGGCGTAGCTCGCTATGTTGAAGGGGACGCCGAGAAAATAGTCTGCGCTCCGCTGATACAACTGGCATGAAAGCCTGCCATCGGCAACATAAAACTGAAAGAGCGCATGACAAGGAGGTAAAGCCATCTTGTCTACTTCCGCAGGATTCCAGGCAGTTACCATGTGACGCCGGGAGTCTGGCTTTGACTTGATCTGCTCCAACACCCGTGTGATCTGGTCGATATGCTGTCCGTCGGGAGAAGGCCAACTTCGCCATTGCGAACCATACACAGGTCCCAGTTCGCCACGTTCATCAGCCCATTCATCCCATATC
>JAEUUD010000207.1 GCA_016787625.1 Cyclobacteriaceae bacterium | reverse complement strand
CACCCTGGAACAGTATCTATTGAAGGAGATTTTTCAATACGGAAAAGGCAAGGATTTCGACATTCGCGACCTCGACTAGCTCAAGGCTTCATCTCCTCGATCCATTTACGCACAAGATCGACGCCTTCCTGATGGACCAGTTTTCTTCCCATCTCGGGCATCATGATGCCAGGATCGGTTGACTCAAGCCGATAGACAAGTATTGATTCATCCGGTTGGCCCGGAACGATGCTAAATCGTCTGCCTCCAGATCCTTTTCCTGCCGCTACCGGTTTTTTTCCGATGCCTGTCTCCATGCTTAGAGGAAGATCCGCCATCAAATGCAGTCCTGATGTTTTGGCCTGACCATCCGGACGATGACAGTGAGCACAGTTGATTTCCAACCAGGCCCTCGCACGAACGGAGATGGATTCATTGACATTGTCATAGTCAGCAAGCCTGGGTATTCCAGTCGCCGGGACATCCACCATATGTCCCTCTCTTTGCCATTGCACCAACTGGTTGTTTCTGTTTAGCTGTCTTGCTGAAGGGCCTATGGGCATCACCTGATCTCCTTTGAGGTGACAACCCTTGCATTGGTTGTTGCTTGGTACAGAATAATTGATGGACTGTCTGACGCCGTGCGTATCCATCCAACTGATGGGAATTTCCTTTCCGGCCACATCGAGGTAAGCTTCGGTCTGCTCATCATTCCATATGTAAGTCAGCGGCTTCCATTTTTCCTGCTCGAGGATCAGCAGGCGTGTCTCGAGAATACGGATGGCCGAGTCAGGTTTGTTGAAATCTGCCGGATAGTAGAAATTCTTAATCAGTATTGTTCCCTCTGGAAAATCAAATGTGTCCAGTTCCTTGTAGCGGATGACGCCGTTGGATGGGAGTTTGATCAGCCGTTTCTTAAGAGCGTAATCACTGAAAAGTGCCGCGTTGATGTCGTATGGAAAAACATCCTTTACAGGCATCAGGTTCCTCATGTCACCGGTGAAAAGGCCGTAACCTGACAATGTTGGCATTCCAAAACCGGCAAGGTCAACCTGGGCATCTTCTTCCTTCAGTACAACGTCCTGCATCTTTTTGGATTGGCAACCGAGCGCCAATATGCACGCGAGTACGAGGCATGTTCTCATAGGCTTCCTGTCTTGTGCGATGCTACACAAGTAAATGGCGCTATGTCTTTGGATAGGGATTTGAACTCATTGGCGGCATCCAGGTTGATAAACAGTATTTCACCATTGTCTGAAAAACAGATTTCATGGTTTGCCCTTTTGGGATCGACAATCCCGTCAAACACGGCGTCAGGCGGATTGAAAGGCGACTGCCAAATGAGGAGCTTCCCCATGTCGTTTTTTATTGACGGAAACCAGTGACTGTTCTTGATCTTGTTGTGATGAATGCTAACCCGGTATGGAAAAGGATTGTACAATGAATCCTCCCGGAACCGGTCATCATAAGTCTGAGCATCACCGGAACTGGTCGCCTGACCCTCTTCCTGTTTATTGAGCGCAGCGATCAACTCATAGCTGATGATGGCAACCCCAACGGTCTTGTTGTTCGTGATTTCATTCTCATACATCTCCACATCATGGGTCGCAAGGATCATCACACCCGAGCCGGGTGGAATACTGGCAACAATGTTGCCTTCCTGGGCAAAATTCTCATGATTGTTGTCATGAATTCTATTGCGGTAAGCGCGTGTTGAATGTCCGTATTGGGTGAGACCCGGAAGGTCAAATACAAGTAAGCCGCCGCTATTGTCATACGCTTCATTGTCATAAATCTCCACCCACCTTGAATTTTCAGATTCTATCCCTGCCACATTCCAATAGGCGAGGTTGTTTCTGATGATGACAGAATCTGATTGTCCAACGTAAATACCGGCGTCAGAGGATCCCACGGCTGTACAGCCCTCAAGCAGCACACGGGTACACAACACCGGGTAAATGGCGTACGCCCCATTCTCCGTCTTGGGTCCACCCGTCCATGAAGAACGAATTCTTCGGATGGTAATGCCTTTGGTATCGTTGACTTTGAGGTTATCGCCTTTGGCATCTTCTATGGAAAAATCCTCCAGCGTGACGTTGCTGCAATTGCTCACGAGGAATCCCTGCGCGCCTTCAACCTGATTCTTCCACGAAAGTATTGTCTTGTCAGCTCCTCTTCCACGAATCAATACATTGGCCTTTCCATCCATGCTGATGCCACGGGTAAACATGAAGTTCCCCTCAGGCAATTCTATGGTGTCCCCATCGGCTACTGTGATCAGTTGTGTTTGTAACGACTTCTCCATACTCTTCCAGACACGCTGCGGGGGCTCGGGGGATGCGCATGACACACCGATGAGGATCAATGCTGCGAAGAAGAAGGGTGAGGTGATTTTCATGGATCACTAAATTAAGGAATCCATATCCGCAAAAAAACAGAATCAACCTTCAGCGTTTCAACTTGACAGGAAACGCGTACTCACCCGACACAAGATGGCCATTGTCGGTGGACCCCATCACCCGGATGTAATAATTTCCAGGTACGTCAGAAGTTCGGAAATCAACATGCATGGTTCCTGTCGAATCCGCGCGAACAAGCGGGTTCCAGTAGAGCATGGACCTCAGGTCAGGAACGCGGCGCTGTTTAGGGAAGGTGGCTTTGTGCGAAAAGGTAGGGCTGATCCCCTCAAGGAGAGGCATTCCTGCTGTCAGGTCTTTTTTCGTTTTTTCCGGAGTTTCGGTTTGAATAAATATAATGCCATTGCGAGCCAGGTTACCCAAGCGATCCAGCTTGCCAATTTCATTAATGATCTTAAAGGATACGATTTCCCGGGGAGAGAGCGACATGATATAGTGTATATCGGAAGTAATCCATCCATCAATCACACAAAGAGGGTTTCCCTCGGCATATCGTTGGGCAACAAAAATAGAATGGGTAAGCAGCGTCACATGAAGGGTGCTGTCACGCTGGCGTTTACGGAATTCAAGGGAAGGAATTATTTCAAGGATCAATTCCTGCATGGTTTCAAATGGTGTATAGTCCTTTGGATAAATCGTGATGTCTGCATCCTGAAATTCATTCTCCAGTGTTTCATTGGCATTAGCTGTATCATCTTTCTTGTCCTGCCCCTTCAGAAAGTATCCGTATGAGTCTTCAATTTGTCTTTTCTGCTTTCGAATGGTTCCGTACGGATCATTGCGATCAACCGTCATGTAAGGCACCAGCTCCGGCACAGGAATTTTCACGGATTGGCCGGACCATTCAGCTTTGACATCCTTCAATTCCTTATCTTCAGTAACCACCTTATAATAGACCCAGTCTGTTCCAAAAAAATCGTAAATCTTCGAGAACGTGAAGTTGCCGCGGGCATCGATTTCTGTATCGTATTGAATAAGGTCCTTGTGCAAATAAATGACCATCCTGCTAAGCACAGGAAAGGCTTTTGTTGAATCACTGTAGAACACCCTTCCGGAAAGCGTAAGGCTTGATCGGTGGAGAAGTGGTGAATAGTCCGGAATAATTGACGTCGGAATTGGATTTGACATCAGTTCCATCTCAATCCTCTCTTTGGGCTGATCGAGTGAGACCTGGGGAGGATTTCCGTGCAGGACAAGAGAGGGATCTGGTGTAACCAAAGTACGATTGC
Organism: Cyclobacteriaceae bacterium; assembly: GCA_016787625.1. GTDB lineage: Bacteria > Bacteroidota > Bacteroidia > Cytophagales > Cyclobacteriaceae > ELB16-189. The sequence goes on along the minus strand of JAEUUD010000207.1, from coordinate 545 downwards.
GGGTAGACTCAGGAATTATACTCACAGAGAATGCCCCGGAAACGGGTTTGCCGTTTTCATCCTTCGCATTCAGTATTGCCTTGATGTCTTGCCTTTGACCAACCACTTCAGGCACGCCTGAAAAAGTGATTGTTCTTGGGTTCATCATCTTTTCATAGACCGGCCGGTAAGCCAACACTTTCCGCCATTCATTAACCAGGAAAAGTTCCGAGAAACCTTCCGGAAAGAAATTTGCTGCCGCCACGATCTGTGTTTTCCCTGCTCGATTAATGTAGACTTCCTGTGCATGGAATATTTCCCTTCTGGAAACCAAAAGCAGAAAAACCCTCTCTTCCGGTCGGCCTGGTGTTGACATGACATCAAGAACCCAGGTTTTGCGTGGTCCGGGGTAGACACGAAGACCCAATTTGTCGGGTGAAGGCTCGGCCACCTGACCCATCACGGGCTTGCCCGATGATGAGGCGTCGATCCAATATGATTCTCCTTGCTGCGGAACAAACTGCACGGACGCAAATCCATCGCGGTCAAAAGCAAAAGAGGTTATC
>JAEUUD010000206.1 GCA_016787625.1 Cyclobacteriaceae bacterium | reverse complement strand
CTGATTCTGAAAAACCAATTGGGATGTCCTGCCCACTCGACATCCACCTCCTCGGTCAAGTTGAAGGAGAGTTTGAGATCTGTTCTCTTCACCAATTCATCAAAAATCACCCGATTATAGATGCGCCTGATCTCTATCTCATTGCCATTCTTCCTGTAAAAAAGTCTTCTTCCCTTTCGTTCCACATCGCCGATGTGGACAGGTGCAATGCCGGTGAAAGCCTCGGTGGCCAGAAAATCAACCACCGTATTCTGTTTCAATGGATCGATTTCCAGCAGAACAACCGATTCAGGAGGGTGCCCATTGAGCAAAACACGTTTCAACATGTCCCGGTAAGCTTCTGACGACAACCCGAAATGACTTTGCATGTCTGCAGGCACAGAAAAATGTTCTCTGTATTTGTTCGTCAGTACGTCCATCCATCCGTAGAGTGATGGAAATCCCTGCATCTCGATGAGGCGGGGCTCAGCTTTTCCATCCACGTCGACAACACCAAAGTCCAAGGCGAGAAAAAGTGTGTGCCTGGTTTCATTGGGTACGCGTAGATTGGCCGGAATGGCTGGTTCTGTCAGCCTGAGAAAGTCTGGCCGAACGAGGAAGTCAACAATTTCATCGGATGCCTGTCGAAGCATGGCTTCAAATTGCCTGGGAATAAATACCGGCGTTTCGGCTACGCGGAAAGTAATCTCCCGATGATACAGCCCATTCAGGTCTTTGAGAAATGCCTGATACTTCGCTTCTGAAAAATGTTGATTGTAATTCTTTCGTGCAGCGGCAATCATAAAGATACCGAGCTGAGTTTGTGACCAAGGGCCAGCATGAGGAAGCGAGGGATGATCGTGTTGTGGGTCAGCATGATCTTGTCAGGGTCATTGAGATGCTCCAGCATGTCACGGTATTTCTTCTCACCGTGCTTTTCAATGACCAGTTTTTTCTTGTCATCACGAAGCAAATACATCTGCATACCAACGGCATCCGCTTCGGGATGGAATTGCGTTCCGATAAATGCCTCATCAAACCGAATGGCCATCACAGCGCGCTCAAGGGCGACATGTGGCCGGAACTTCTCAATGCACAGGATATTTCCTCCTCCCTGCCGAATGCGGTTCATGTCAGGTTGGGTGATCTGGTAATCTCTTGAATCCACCGCCCAGAAAGGGTCGCCAAGCGACTCCAGCAATGGATCATGGTGACCCGCAGCAGTCTTGTGACCCGGCATCACACCAAACGAAGTGCTCTTCCTCTTCGAGACCAGGCCAAATCGATAGTACCGGGTAAACACCTGGAATGAATGGCAGATAAGGAATACGTGTTTCTTCGACTCAGGATTCTCCAGGTTATGCTGGCCAATGGCGTCCATCAATCCAAAATATCTTTGCTCCCACAATGAGCCTTCGCTATCAAGAGGACTCCCAGGCCCACCACTCGAAATGTAGGCGTCAAAATCTGGACCAGGGACCTCTGCTTTTGTACGAACATCAAATACTTCGTAATGAACAGGCTGTTGTGAGTCTGCGGCAAACTCCTCAATAATATGTTTGATACCACGCATACCCTCGTTGGGCGTGCCTTCGTACATATCCAGGATAGCGATGCGAATGGGGTCAGTTTGTCTCACTATGGTCAGATCAACAATCTTTCAGTGTCTGTTCGACAATATAATCTACAACCGAAGGAAGGCTCCTGGTTTTTTCGAATACGGCCAACTGCCGGTCAGCACCGGTGCCTTCCTTCATAATTTTCTCGATGGTCTTCAGGGCATGACGGCTACCAAGATCATCCACCACATCGTCAACAAAGTCAAGAAGCTCGTTGACCAGCGTGCGGGTGTCTGTTTCTATTTCCTTACCAAAATCAATCAGTTTGCCGTCAAGGCCATATCGCGATGCCCTCCACTTGTTCTCGTTGATCAAAGCCCTGTGATACATGATAAAGCTCATGTTCTTCTCGCGAAGGCGGTAGAGCTTAGCAACAATGGCCTGAAAAAGTGCGGCGATGGCAATGGATTCATCAACACACATTGGAACATCACATATCCGGAATTCAATGGTATCAAAGAATGGGTGAACCCGAACATCCCACCAGATTTTCTTGGCGTTGTCGATGCAGCCTGTTTTGATCAGCAGATTGACGTAATTCTTATAGTCATCCCAATTGACAAAATCATCGGGAATGCCCGTCCGCGGGAATTTGTCGAAGACCTTTGTGCGAAATGATTTGAAGCCTGTGTTTCGCGCCTCCCAGAAAGGAGAATTGCATGACAAGGCATACACATGAGGAAGAAAATACCTCGCCGTGTTCATGATGTGAATGGCGGTATTCTTGTCAGAGAGTCCGACATGAACATGCAAGCCAAAAATCAAATTGGAGCGGGCCGCCTCCTGCATTTCATTGACGATCGCGTCATAGCGGGGATTGGGTGTAATCAGCTGCTGTGACCAATGTGAAAATGGATGCGTGCCGGAGGCACCGATCCGAAGGCCCAGTCCTCCCGCAATTTCTGCAACACCCCTGCGAAGCCTGACAATATCCTTGCGTGCCTCATCAACATCCTTGCATATTCCCGATCCTACCTCGACCACCGCTTGGTGCATTTCTGCCTTTACCTGATCCTGCAGAACCTGCGAGGCGATCTCAACGATCTTCTGGTCGTGTGATGCCAATTCACGGGTGAGGGGATTCACCACCATGTATTCCTCTTCAACCCCAAGCGTGAATTTTTCCATACAGAATCCTTTCTTGGGAGAAATTATTTCTTGGTTGATTTTTTAGGCGCCTCTGCTTTTGCAGTATTGCCACCCTGAAAGTCCCTCACCCCTGAGGAAACAAATGTCCCCCAGGTCAAATTGTCTTTTCCAGGTTGATGCTTCTGGGCCCGCTCTACCGCCATTTTCGCCGCGTGCTCAACCACCCAATCAAAATTCTCCTGACCCACAGAAGTCACTTCGGCGTCAGGGGCAGGATTGCAGAAGTCAATGGCATAGGGTATTCCGTCACGAACAGCCATCTCAACCGTATTGAAATCATAGCCCAGCGCATTGTTAAGATCCATCACATAATCATGAACCTTCTTGAGCAGTTTTTCTGATGCCGGGCCTTTCTCCACCGCATACCTTAAGTGGTGCGGATTGCGTGGTTCATACTGCATGATGCGGATGTACTTGCGGCCAAGACAATAGCAACGGAAGTAATCGTCAAAAATAATCTCTTCCTGAAGCATCATCACCAGTTGAGCGGTTTGACGGTACGCTTCAAAGAATTCGTCGGGGCCCCTGAGTTTATATACACTCTTCCATCCTCCACCAGCGTGCGGCTTCATATAGGCTGGCCAACCGATGTGCGCAAAAATCTTCTCCCAACTGAGTGGAAACTTAAGGTTGCTGAACGACGCATCCTGTGTGTCCGTGGGTTTTTCGTGCGATGGCAGGATAACCGTTTTAGGAACAGGCACACCAATCTTCAGCGCCAGCGCGTTGTTGAAGAATTTCTCATCGGCGCTCCACCAAAATGGATTGTTGATCACGGCTGTTCCGCTGCTGGCTGCATTCTTCAGGAAGGCACGGTAAAAAGGAACATCCTGCGAAATCCTGTCAACGATAACGTCAAATCCGCAAGGGGCTCCCTGCTCCACCATGTCTACAACCACCGGTGCAGCGGAGATGTTTTTCAATCCCATCTTGTTGATCCTCTCCACGAAGGCCTCCGGAAAGGAACGTTCCATTCCGTGCAATACACCAATCTTTTTCATCATTCCTGGATTTTGTTGAACCTGAAAACTGCTTTGCTCCTTTTACTCCCTGTCCTGGGGCTCCCTGAGGGAAAGGATGACCTCCTGCATTTTCTTAGGCTCCGTAAGGTTAAGATTATGCCCTGAATTAGTAAACCAAAACAAGTCCTTTTTTTCAGCCTTCAGGTCTTTGAAGTAGGATTCCGCAATCGTTGACGATGCCTGTCGATCCTTACTGCCAAGAAAAAAGTAGACCGGGCAACGGATCTCCGGGGTGGTAACAAACAAGTTGATGGCGCAAGCCTCCTGATACATGGCAAACCATTTGACCCCCCACTTGCGGATGTAGTTTTTGGGGAAAGGGTTTTTTCTGTCAGAAAGGAGAAGCCATCGACGGTGGTAATACAACTCGTCCGGTGATTCAAACGGAATGTGCACTTGTGAGAG
>JAEUUD010000205.1 GCA_016787625.1 Cyclobacteriaceae bacterium | reverse complement strand
TTTACAGGTGACCTCAAAAGTGCAGGGGTGGATTTGCTCCTTGCGACTGAACTCATTTCACAATTCCTCATGGATACCGATGGCATCGCCGAGGTTTACACGGCATCGACCATCAAGGCGACCAATTTTGGTGACAGGGGTATAAAAGGAGCATTGGCTCGTGGATTCAATCAAAAACGCTCCGGAGACATCATGTTTGTCAAGGAGCCACATTGGATCGAACATATGGAATCTGGAACCACACATGGTACCATCTATTCCTATGATACCCATATACCCATTGTATTTTATGGCTGGGGCATCAACAAGGGAAATTCTGTTGAATATCAGACCATCACCGATATTGCGCCCACGCTTTCCATCTTGCTGAGCATCAAATTTCCCAGCGGAAATACCGGCCAGCCTGTGGCGCGGGCGCTGAAGTAGCTTATCCGAAAACCCCTACGACATTCATCACCACGAGGAGGATGATGACGGGACAGACAAACCGTACGAAGAATTTCCAGAGTCCGGCGAGCATGGTCGTTTTGAAATAAGGAGATCCTTCATTGATCTCATCAATCACCTTATTGGTATCCATCACCCAGCCGGAATAGAGACAGGTTGTCAAAACCACGATGAGCATGGACACGGTTCCAAATACGTGATCCATGATATTGAGTACGCCGGTCTGGCCAAAGAGTTGGATCGATGTGAATACTTCTGAGCTTCCGTTGGACAGAGCAGCGGGTGTGCCGACAATGAAGGCGGAGATCCCCACCGTCCAAGTGGCCTTCTTGCGTGTCCATTTCTTTGAATCGATCAGCCAGGCACCGACAACCTCTACCATGGAAATCGTTGATGTGATGGCGGCAAAGAAGAGCAGGAGGTAAAACAATGCACCCGCGATATTGCCGAAAGGCATTTGCGGAAAAATGTTGGCAAGAACTTCAAACACCAGCGTTGGTCCCGACCCTGGGTCCTGACCGAAGGCAAACACCGCAGGAAACACCATGAACCCACCGAGCAACGCCACTGAGGTATCCATGATGCCTACCCACACACTGCTGGAGGCAATGCTCTGCGACTTGGGGAGGTAGGATCCATAGGTGATCATGATGCCCCAGCCTACACCGAGGGAAAAGAATGCTTGTGTCAATGCGCGCAAAACGGTCATGCCCGTGAGTTTCGAGAAATCGGGAATGAGATAGTATGTTACGCCAGCGCCAGCGCCGTCCAATGTGATGCTGCGAATAATGATCACAATGAGAAGGACGAACAATGTTGGCATCATCACTTTGTTGGCCTTTTCAATTCCGCCGGAAATTCCGCCGAGAACAATGATGACTGTCACCAGCATGGCCAGACCAGTAAGTGGAATGACGTAGGAAGGTGTGGCAATGAATTCGTTGAAAGGCACCGGGGAATTGGTAATCGACGTAGCCATATAGCCGATGGTCCAGCCTGCAATCACCGTGTAATAGCTAAGGACGAAGAAGCTTACCATCAACGCGAGGACGCCACCAAACAACACCCAAATGGTTTTGCCGCCTGTTGCCTGGAAAGTACCAAGGGCATTCTTGCCTGTCATTCTACCCAGGGCCATTTCGTTCATCAGCATGGGCACGCCGATCAATACGACACAAAGGAGGTAGACGACAACAAACGCCGCTCCTCCGTTTTGGCCGGTGAGGTAAGGAAACCTCCAGATGTTGCCAAGTCCTACCGCGGATCCTGCTGCCGCCATGATGAATCCAAACTTGGAACCCCATTGACCTCTGTTGTCTGACATTGTGTTATGCGTTTAGGTTGAGGAAAGATTGAGAATTTAATGACACATTCAAAAATCAATTATGTGACCGGCTCAACCATCGCGATCACCTCAGCAACAAGGTGGTGAATGAAAAGGGTAGCTACTTGAGTTGACCAGCCAGAATCGCCAGCCCTTCGTTCATGGTATGAGGGTTGTATCCCAGGGTCTTGCGCGCTTTTTCAATTATAAAGCCTGTCCTTGCCGGTCGTGCGGCGGCCTGCCGGAAAGATGATGCGTCAGTTTTCTCAATGAGTGACTTGTCGAGGCCAAAAAAGTCTGCCGTCTTTATGGCGATATCATAAGGCGTCAGAGTTTCTGCCCCACTGATGTTGTAAACACCTTTTGCTTTTTTACTTGCTGCAAGCCAGCAGCCTTTGGCCAGGTCTTCAGCAAGGGTAGGGGTGCGCCACTGATCCGTTACGACCTTGATGACTTTACCTTCTTCTAGGCTCTTTTTCACCCAAAGAATAATATTCGACCGGCTTTGATCTTTGGTGACACCATAGACGAGCACTGTTCGCGCAATCGTCCACGGCGTGGATATCTTCATGACAAGTTCCTCGGCTGCGAGCTTGCTGTGTCCATAGTGACTGATTGGATTGGGCTTTGCTGTCTCGTCAAGCGGACCGTAGGTACCGTCGAAAATAAAATCTGTGGAGAGGTGGACAAGATGGGCCCCGTGACGTTCGCATGCTTTGGCTACATATTCCACAGCCGTTACATTGTTAAGCCAGCAGAGGTCTCTGTCTGTTTCACATTGGTCAACCTGTGTCATGGCTGCCGTGTGAATCACAACATCGGGTTTGACAGACGACATGACCTGATCAACGTCACTTTGCAGGGTGACATCAAGGGTGTTGAAAACCCCATGCTTCAGTGGAGCTCCCGGTTTTCGGGCTGTGGCGATCAAAGATACTCCCGGGTCATTCTCCAACAGTGCTGTGAGCTTTTGCCCAAGCAGTCCGTTGGAGCCGGTAACGAGTACGCGAATCACTTCTTCGTCGCGGGATACTGGTAACCAAATTCCTTGGTGATCTTCTTTCTCGGCATTTCCTCCACGGTCACGGTCATGCGAATGTCCTCCAGTGGTCTGTCTGAAGCATCCTTCTGTACTACAGCGATCTTGTCGATCACATCGAGGCCTTTGATCACTTTTCCGAAGACGGTGTACTGGCCATCAAGATGTGGTGCGCCGCCGACCGTTGTATATGCTTTCATCTTGGCTTCCGACACATCCTGAACGATCTTCACACCCGCCGCTTTTTCGACACGTGGAGCGAGTTCAAAAAGGCGCTTCTGGTATGCCTGCATATCACCTGCATAGTAGAGCTGGTTGAGCGAGTCAAGCAATGGCTTGTTGGCCGGGTCTTCAAACATTTTACGTAAACCGTTCATCAGCTGCATTTGGTCGTAGCGAAGGTTGTCAACCTCAGCCTGTGAGATCACGATGCCCTGAACAATGTAAAACTGACTTCCGCTGGAGGCCTTCGTAGGATTGACCTGGTCGCTCATCCTTGCTGCAGACAATGCGCCCTTCTCGTGGTAGAAGGAAGGAATAAACTCAGCGTCAACTGTATATCCCGGACCGCCGTTACCGAGCGGTTGTCCGGGCTGGGCCTTCTTGGAGTTGGGGTCGCCGCCCTGGATCATGAAGTTCTGGATGACCCGATGAAAGAGCAGGCTGTCGAAGTAGTGCTCTTGTGCCAATTTGATAAAATTGGCTTTGTGCTTCGGGGTTTCATCATATAGGATGGCCGTCATATCACCATAGGATGTTTTGATGGTCACCACAAAATCCTTCTTGTTATCCTGTGCGCAGCTGCTGATCAGGAGCAGCATGACAAAAAATACTGTGATCGTTTTTTTCATTGAGATGATTGTTTTCAGGGCTTGATTCCCTCGCTTTTGATTTAAAACTCGGCAAAAATATGGCCCTTGAGCTAAAGAATAAAATTTAATTCATCACCCTCGCCAGTTGCAGGGAAGTGTCCAGAAAAATCATTTTGGCGCTGCCATTACGTTCCAGCTGGTAGCCTGCATCGGTCAGCAAGTGGTATGCACGCTCTACCCCCGGCAAGCGCATCACTTTGCTGAAATCCTGCACAAACTTCTTTTCATGGTCACGGCTTCTCAGCAGAGAATCGGCTCCGGCGATCATCAGCATCGTCTCCCGCATCATGGTGAGTGCATAGTTGAGCAATGCGTGCTGTTCCAGTTTGTCCAGTTCATGAAACTCTTCAGCGAGTGCGTGCATCCGAGCGGCATCCTGAGCATAGCAGGAGCGCATCCAGTCGGCCAGGCGCTGAGCGTGATCCTCTACTTCCGTTGATATCAAATCCAATGCGAGGTGCACATTGCCGTCGGCTTCAGTAACAATCCTCGAGC
>JAEUUD010000204.1 GCA_016787625.1 Cyclobacteriaceae bacterium | reverse complement strand
CAATGCATCGGTGAGCATGAGGATAACCGACTCAGGAAGTCTCTTGGGGTCATTCGCTTTCCTCAGCAGTGTGTCCAGCGAACTTACCTGGGCAGTCAGCACCGTAGGAAGGCTGATTGTAAAAATGAATGCAATCCAGGTTCGTAACGTCATTCAGCTGGCCCTTTCGGGATTCGCTAAAGCTACCGTAATAAGTGTAAAATTGAAACGACAACAGCCTAGAAAGGCATGTCATCATCAGGACGCGGCAAAGCCGGCGGCGCGTCATCACGGAAAGTATTCAGGCGGCTCTCGCGTGTAATGCTCCCGAAGGAAGACTCCCCTGACGGACCATCAAAGTCTGCAAACTTGGTGTACTTGCCGATAAATTTGAGCTTGACGGTGTCCAGGGATCCATTACGGTGCTTGGCAACGATCACTTCAGCCATGCCATTGGTTGGCATACCCTCTTCGTCAACGGTAATTTTGTAATACTCTGGTCTGTAGAGGAACATGACAATGTCTGCATCCTGCTCAATAGAACCGGACTCCCTAAGGTCAGATAACTGGGGCCGCTTATCTCCACCACGGGTTTCAACTCCCCGACTCAACTGTGATAGGGCAATGACAGGGACATCCAATTCCTTGGCGATACCCTTCAAGGCGCGGGAAATAGACGCGATCTCCTGCTCACGGTTGCCCTGGCTATCACCCTTCATCAATTGAAGGTAGTCCACAACAATCAGCTGAACATTGTGTTCAGCCTTGAGTCGCCGGCACTTGGCTCGCAATTCGAGGATCGAGAGCGCGGGGGTATCATCGATAAATATTGGCGCTGCAGAGAGGCGGTTGGTTCGGTGAACCAACTGTTGCCATTCAAACTCGGCAAGGTTGCCACGTTTGATCTTATCGGATTCCAATTCCGCTTCAGCGGAAATAAGCCTGTTGACGAGCTGTAGGGAAGCCATTTCAAGAGAGAATATGGCCACCGGAAAATTGAAGTCAACCGCGGCATTACGCAAGGCAGATACGACAAATGCCGTTTTACCCATACCAGGGCGTGCTGCAATGATGATGAGGTCCGACCGCTGCCACCCTGACAAAACCCTGTCGAGTCGGGTAAAACCGCTGGGCACCCCGGTAAGTCCATCCTTATGATTTTTACGTTCCTGAAGTTCCTTTACTGCCTTGAACATCAAGGACTTCATGGTATCGTAGTTCTTGCGAAGGTTGGAGTCAGAAATAGCAAAAATCGATTGCTCGGTTCTGTCGAGGAGGTCGAATACATCCTGGGTATCCTCGTAGGCGTCCTGCTGTATCTGGGAGGATATCTGGATGAGGGACCGCTTGATCGCCATTTCTATGATGATCCGGGCATGGTACTCGATATTGGCCGCGGAACTCACTTTGGAGGTCAGCTCTGCGATGTAATAGGCGCCGCCGACCAGTTCGAGCCTGCCATTCTTCCTCAGCTGCGCCACCACCGTGCGCATATCCACCGGCTCAGAAGCTTTGAACAGGTCGGTGATGGACTGGTAGATTTCCTTGTGTTGTTCCGTGTAGAAATGATCGGGTCGGAGGTACTCGATAACCGCTGTTAACGCGTTCTTTTCCAGCATCAAAGCACCCAACACTGCTTCTTCCAGATCAAGCGCCTGAGGCGGCAGCTTGCCGAGGTTCTCCGAGATGTCCCGGGGAACGAGCTTGGCAATTTTTGTGCTGCCAGACCTCAAAGACGTTGATCGTTGCTCCATACTTCGTGGTTGTTGGACGTGGATTCTAAAACGGAGAACAAACCTAAAGATTGGAACACGTTATGGAATCACCCACGTCCACAACTTCTTAACAATCTACAAACATCAACACACGATGTTGTGAATAAATTTCGAGCTCCGATGAATTTATTTCCGGTCAGAAAGCCCGGTCACCGTAGGCATCAACACATAATCACCTCGTTGTGAAGTGTTTCAGGAGATAAACATTTTACCTTAACTTCAAGCCGGAAAGTTTGAGCATGGGCAACCGAAAGTTTCATTTTACTGGCGCCGACGACCTCGTCATGCAGGAGCTCGCTCAGGCTTTGCAGCGGGCCGGAGACCAGGTGACGTCCTCAGGCCCGTCCTGGACACCGGATAAAGTCACCGCGGATTTGAATGCCTTGATTATCAGCCCGTCGGTTACCAGGGACAACCCTGAATTGCGGAAAGCGCAGGAGTTAAAGGTGCCTGTCAACTCCTACCCGGAGTTCTTCAGGCAACTGTGCCGCAACAAGCACCGTGTGGTGGTCGCAGGCAGTTCCGGCAAGACCATGATCACCCTGCTCATTCTGCACGTACTCAACCATCATAACAGAAAGTTCGATTACCTCCTCGCACGCCAGGTACCCGGCGTTGAGCATTCCATACGGTTAAGTGATGCTCCCATTGTCATCATCGAAGGACAGGACGGCCCATGCTCCGTGCTGGATCCTACCACCCGGTTTCTTAAATACCAGCATCACATTGGGTTGATCAGTGGTATTGAGTGGCAGGAATCAGCGGCTTATCCTACCAAAGCCGACTACACAAAGCAGTTCAGTTTATTTGAAACATCAACGCCCAAAGGAGGTGTACTGATTTACTTTGATCTAGAACCGGTCATCACCGCGCTTGGTAAAGTCAACCAGCCTGATGTCCTGTACATTCCTTACAAGACCCACGCGAGTGTGTATGATGGCGGGCAGGAGTATCTGGCCGAATCCAGTTCTGAGAGGCATCCATTCAAACTTACCGGCAAACACAACTTACAGAACATCAGCGCCGCCAAGGAGACCGTGAAAAAACTTGGCATCACACCGTCCATGTTCTATGAAGCCGTCCAGCATTTTGGCGGCAAGTCAATCTGATTCACGTCTTCCTCCGCATGAAACTGAACCTGAAAATTCCCCTTTGCTTCTTTGATCTTGAGACAACGGGTACCAACATCGCGTTAGACCGCATTGTCGAAATCGCCGTGATCAAGCTGATGCCAAACGGAGAGGTTCAGGAGAAGTTCAACCGTGTGAATCCGACCATTCCCATTCCACCCGAATCAACAGCCATCCACGGCATCGGCAATGAGGATGTCAAAGACAAGCCCACCTTCAAGGAACTTGCCAGGGAATATGCCCGGTTTATGGAAGGTTCCGACTTAAGCGGTTTCAATATCCTGAAGTTCGACATTCCCGTTCTCGTTGAGGAATTCCTGCGGGCCGATGTAGAGTTTGACTATGCCAGGAAGCGCATCATCGATTCTCAACGCATCTACCACATGATGGAAAAGCGCAATCTGTCCGCTGCCTACCAATTCTATTGCGGCAAGAGGCTCGACAATTCTCACAGTGCTGTTGCCGACACACGCGCATCCATGGAGGTGCTGCTCGCACAGGTAGGGAGGTATGAGAACCAGCCTGTGACTGATCCGCTCGGCAATCAGATGGGGATCGTGAAGAACGATATGGATGAGTTGAATAAACTGGCGCTCTCTGATCTTGTTGACCTGGCCGGAAGAATGGTTCGTGATGCCAAAGGCGAAGTACTATTCAATTTCGGTAAGCATAAAGGGAAGCACGTACTCACGGTGCTCAAAAATGAACCCGCCTACTACGACTGGATGATGAACGGAGATTTTTCGCTGGATACAAAGCGTAAGCTCACGGAGGTGAAGCTAAGCGCCCTGAAAATCGGATAGAAGTGTTGACGTATTGAAGTGTTAAGGTGTTGAAGTTTGATGCCTTGGTTAAGAAAGTAGGCTTTGTGGCTAAATCAAATTTCCTAAAATACAAAACCACAAAGGCCACAACGTGGAGTTCACACGAAGGACACTATGGAACCTTCGAAATGTTTCCTGCATACCCGAGCAAATAGACTTAGGTCAGCCTTCGACTACCCTTCGTCAAGCTCCCACCTTCGCTCGGGGCTCAGGCTGATGAAGCAATCAGGGGTTTAGACCTCTTTCCACGTGTGATCGGCGAGCAACATCACTGCTGCTACGAAAGCCTTGAACGGAATCTTTGCTCCCCATTCTTTCGGACCGACCAATGAGACCAGGTGTGAACCGTCATCCTTTTCGTACAGGTAATATGTCTGGCCAATCACCGGGTTGAAGCCAAGCCTGGCATCATAGATGATCACAGAAAGCTCTTTACGTTTTTGAATTTCCTTGGCCTGAATGGCCAGCAGTTCGATCTGCTGACGTATCTGCGTCAACTGCATGTTCGTCTGCT
>JAEUUD010000203.1 GCA_016787625.1 Cyclobacteriaceae bacterium | reverse complement strand
TGCTCGCCAAGCTTAACCAGTTCCCTCAACACTTCCGACTTGCCACTGCCCGTGTATCCGGTAAGAGCCACGAGTTTGATGGGCGTTTCAAATGCCTCAATGGCTGCGCGCCGATAAGTTTTGTAACCACCCTCCAACGTATGTGATCGAATCCCGGCCATGCCGATGAAATTGGAGAAATTGGATGATCGCATACCTCCACGCCAACAGTACACGATGACTTCGTTACCCGATGAAATCTCTTCAGCGCGTCTGATGATTTCCGGTAACCGTGGGCCAACCAAACGAAAGCCCTCCATAATTGCCGCTCTCTGGCCGTTGTTTTTATAGGTTGTGCCTACAATAACACGCTCCTCATCATTGAGAAGTGGAACATTGAAAGCACCAGGGATGTGACCGGCAGCAAATTCGGCCTGAGAACGCACATCAATCACAGGCAACTCACTGCGTAGCTTTAGAAAATCACTGAGGGTAAGTTTCATGGCCGGATTGGCCAAAGGTCGGAAATTATCTACTGATTGAATGGGTTGTTGTCGGTGGGCTAATCATCAAAGGTTGACCCAAGGCTTGATGAAATGCCGATTCGAAATCCCATCGCCTGATAAGTTCCCTGCTGAAAGGCGGTGGCAAACTCAAGCCGGAAGACACGCAAAATTCCATCCAGTCCGTATCCAAGTTCCGTGTAGTTGTTTGACGTGGGGCTTGCCAGGTAGTTGACAAATAGGTTCTCGGTGATTCCGGCAAGGCGCACATAGGTAATTCTGGTGATGAGGAATTTGCGCAGGTGGTAATGCACATTGGCCGTAAAATACTTGTCGTGCGTACTGTAGGCATAATAGTCCAGCAGGCGGAAGCTGCCTACGGGATCCGTTGTTACAAAGGGCGTTTTGTTACCCAGGAAATGTTTGTAGTCCATAAAGAACATGCGCTGACCGCTGAAGAACGTGCCGCCCTTTACGAGGACATCCAGGGTGCCGCGTATTCCAAACTTGACTTGCTGGCGGACACCAAGTTCAAGCATCTCGAAAGACACATCGCTGTTGAGTGCGCCAAATCCTCTGCGGTATTCTGCGGTTAGCAAGGGCGAAGAGTTGCTTACCCGCTGACGGTTGCCATTTCGCATCCTGAATTTCTGCCACGGTCTGGCTTCAATACCGATGACGCCCACAAATGCATTGTTTGGCTGAAAACTCGTCGACCCCAATTCGGCGTTAACCGGCGCATTGGGTGTATAGTCTTTCTCCTTGTAGTCAACCCAGGTGATGCTGCTTGCATTGGCCAATTCACTTCGATGTGACCATGTCCACTGAGTATAGGTCGTCACAAACTTGCTTACCTGTTCGCGCCACCTGAAATCAACATACTCTCTTTCATATAGCTTCATCAAGTTGTCTTCAAGAAAAAGTGTGGTGAGGGTGTTGACCAAAGGATGTATGGGCTCGTCGCCGTTGTATTGATGGATGTACTTGCCGCCCTCCAGGGTAAATCGGCGGGTTTGTGTCCTAAAGTCAACCCGCATAATGCCCGAAAGCACTTTCCGCGAGAAAGCATATCGGGCGATAGGGCTGATCTGAAGCCTGTAGGTTTTAGGGCGAAGGTCAGGGTTGAGGGAATCCTTCTTGACCCAGCGTTTGTAGAAGCTCATACGGTAAATCAGATTCCAGCCTTCCACCGTGTTGAAGCCTCCCCATGGTGTGTGAATTTCCAGGTTGGATGTCTTACCAAGTTTGTACCGGTCTCCGATGAGGATATCCCAGGGTTGGAATCCCTTATTCTTTGATGGCTTCAATGAGTCGCCTTCTTCCCGGCGCTTCTGAACTTCTGAGATACTGTCATTCACTTTATAGCCTCTGACCTCCTCCTTGGTGAGTTGCACAGGTCGCATCTCTGACCAAAACGTGGAGTCCTTCTTATACGCCATAGAATCAACCTTGAAGGTCGTTTCTTCAATGACTTCCGGAGCCTTCTGTTCTTCGCGCTCAGCCTTTTCATACTCCCGGGTCATTTGATTGAGTTCCTTGCGCGTTACTTCCTTACCTGCCTCAAGACGTTCCTGAAGCTGCTGGCCCTTCTTGCTGTACTTTTTTTCTACCTGCTTGGCTTGTTCCTTTTGAACAGTCTCATCAATGACCGTCATCTCCATCGGCAGCGCAGGGTTCAGGGTGATTTTGTAATCTTTGACGGTGGCCAGGTAATCGGCTACGAATTCAAAACCGAATATTCTTCCCTCCACATAAAATTGTTGGGAAACGGGCAGCCAGGCTTTGTCCTCAATCGGGTTATAGATTTGTTTAACATGGAATTTGATCCCCAGTTTCGTGACGTTCAGATCGGTACTGTGAATGCTCCACCAATCTTCTACGATATAGATGGTGCCGTCAAAAACATTATCACCCTTCGAACGAGGGGTCACTTTAATTTTACTGATGTAGTAGGTGCGGTCTTTAAATGTGCCCTCGTAGGTAAACCGGTAATAAGAAAAAGCCTTGGGTGAAAGAGGTGAAACCGTCTCGCCAATTTCAGGTTCGTAGAGACTGCCAAACACGTAAGCATTAGGCGACGTATTCCTGCTGTTGCCATTGGTATAGACTGCGATGACTTTCTCGTCAAACTTGTTGGGTCTTGTATAGGTAATCTCACTGACCGACTCCTGAATGAAGACGCGGTCTTTGGTAATGCCTTCCTTTTCGAGGGCCTTCTTGGCAAGCCATGGGTAGTCTTTCAGTTGGCCTTTACCCTTGATGTATACCTTGGCCGTGTACTTGTCGATCTGTTGCGTATGGTATTTTGCTTTGGCAATCGCTTTGCGCATGATGGTATAGGCAGGGTCTTCTTTGCCCGCCTTGACGGTGACTGCCTGAAGCTGAATAACCTGTGCCTTTAAGGCAATCTTCAGTGAAATGAAATCCGTGCCGACATCCACCGCCTGGCTGTAAGTTTCAAATCCCAGGTAATGGAACACGATGTCATAGTGACCCGGCGCCAGGGTGACTTCAAAATTCCCGTCAGCATCACTGACGGCGCCCGATTCTGTCTGCCTTACGTAAATGGTGGCGAAGGCCAGGGGATTCCCATCATCACCCCGTATCGTGCCACGCACACCCCCTGCAAACGCAGCGAAGGAGCTCGTCAGGGCCAGCAATAGGATCCAGGGTGTTTTTTTCATGCTCTTCCTAGACGAAAAGATAGTTATGCTGGTTGCTCACGGGTACTATTACACGTAAAAATTCCGCAGACGGATGAGTTCTTCGACGGATTCCGGGACCAGGTACTTTATTGACTTCCTCTCCTGAACACATTGACGTATGAAGGTAGCTGAAATATCCAGTAATGGCGCCGGAACCATTCGAACATGCCTATGACGCATCAATGGTGTTTCTGTTACACCGGGACGAGGATAAACGTACAACCCAAAGTGCTCAAGGATCTGATCGTGATTCTTCCATTTCTCAAAATTTTGAAGGTTATCCTGGCCGATGATCACGACAAACTCTTTTTCGGGATGGCGCTCCTTCAACACGGTGAGTGTGTCGATGGTGTAGCTGGGTTTGGGCATTCGCAGTTCAACATCGGAGGCTTCCAACTTGTAGTTACTTGCGATGGCTGCCTTGACCATATCAAAGCGATCAAATTCATGCAGCAGATTCTGCGAAGGCTTAAAAGGATTTTGCGGTGACACGACAAACCAGACTTTGGCCAGGTCTGTGTTTTCTGCCATGATGTTGGCGATGATCAGGTGACCCGTGTGAATCGGATTGAATGAACCAAAAAACAATCCAATTTTCTGCATGATCAGGTAGCAAGTGTTTTTTTCAGAAACTGATCATACAGCTGCTGTGCTTCTGCGCAGGACTTCTCGAGGTCTTTGTTGACAAGCACCACATCAAATTTATCCTGAAAAGTCATTTCAAACTTCGCCTTGAATAACCGTTGCGAGAGGCTGTCGGGCGACTCCGTGCTTCTCTTACGCAACCTCTTCTCCAGTTCGTCCAGCGTCGGCACCTTAACAAATATGGCCAGGGCTTTATCTCCGAAGTATTTCTTCAGGCTTATGCCCCCTTTAACATCCACATCAAAAATGACATCCTTACCTTCCTTCCAGATCCGATCAATCTCCGACTTCAGGGTGCCATAGAAATTACCGGAATAGACTTCTTCCCACTCCACAAATTCATCGGCATCAATCTTCTTTTTGAATTCTTCCGGTGTGAGGAAGTGATAGTCTTTACCATCCTCCTCTGTTCTGCCGCGCTTGTCGCGTGTTGAGGCAGAAATTGAAAATCCCAGGTTGGGGTTCTTGCTGAGCAAGTGACGTACAAGTGTCGT
>JAEUUD010000202.1 GCA_016787625.1 Cyclobacteriaceae bacterium | reverse complement strand
CACCGTAGGCATGGCTCAAGGTGTTTCCAACGAACTGGAGTTCATCAAGAACGCCAATCTTTATTCGCCAACGGCGTTTACACCAAACAATGATAACCTCAATGATGGGTTTATCGTCTCCGGACAGTTCATCGTCAAGATCAAGATGAACATCTTTGACCGGTGGGGTGCATTGCTATTCTCTACGAGCAAGAATGAACCATGGGATGGTAACGCCTTCGGCAAGCCCATGCCACCCTCCACCTACATCTGGAAGGTGGAGATTACCGACCGGGCGGGACGCACCTTCTCACAGGAAGGCACGGTAGCCTTGTTCAGAAATTAAAATTCCGTCCTTACCATTACCTTTGCGTCTCAACCGACGAATACTCCTGCTATGCTGGACATGATGAAAATGATGGGAAAGGTGAAGGAAATGCAAGCGCGCCTTCGTGAAGCACAGGATAATCTTGACAAGGTTGTGGTGACGGCTGAATCCGGCGCCGGCATGGTGAAGGCAACCGTCAATGGGAAAAAGAAAATTCTCGCCATCGATATTGATCCATCCATCCTTTCCGGTACCGATAAAATTCTCGTTCAGGATCTTGTCGTAGCCGCGGTCAACAAAGCGCTGGATGAAGCGGACATCAAGGCGAAGGAAGAACTCAAGAAAAGTACCGAAGGCCTGCTACCCAATATTCCCGGGTTTGACCTAAGCCAGATGATGGGATGACGGATACAGCAGTTGTCATCCTCAACTACAATGGTCGCGAGTTGCTCCGGAGGTTTCTCCCTTCCGTTGTGAAGCACAGCGGCTCAGCGCGCATTGTTGTCGTCGACAATGCCTCGGCAGATGATTCCCTCGAGTTTGTCGCTAAAGAATTTCCTCAGGTCGAACGTATTCGAATCGATGAAAACCGCGGGTTCTGTGGCGGCTACAATGCTTCACTCAAGCAAATTCAGGCGGACCGCTATGTTCTTGTAAATTCCGATGTGGAAGTTACAGCGGGTTGGCTGGATCCTCTTGGAAACATTCTTGATCTACACCCTGATGTGGCCGCTGTGCAGCCAAAGATCCTGTCCGAAAAACAGAAGACGCACTTCGAATATGCCGGTGCGGGAGGAGGATTGATCGACGCACTTGGGTATCCATTCTGCAGGGGCCGCCTGTTCTATCATCTGGAAGCCGATCAGGGGCAATACAATGATGAGCGACAAATCTTCTGGTCGTCCGGTGCGTGCATGATGATCCGCAGCAAGCTTTTTCATGAACTCGAGGGGTTCGATGAAGACTTCTTTGCACACATGGAAGAGATTGATCTTTGCTGGAGGCTGCAGCGGGCGGGTCACAGGATTTTCTATACGGGCGCCAGCACGGTATATCACGTTGGCGGAGGAACCCTCTCCGCTTCCAATCCACGGAAGACCTATCTGAATTTCAAAAACGGACTAAGCCTTCTTTACAAGAATCTTCCCCGTCACGAATTGACATACAAGTTTCCCATCCGGATTGTGCTTGATTGGATTGCCTCCTTCAAGTTTGCCGTTTCCGGTACGTTTCGCGACAGCGCTGCCGTGCTGAAAGCGCACGCACACTTCTTTGGCAGGTACCCGAGAGAACTCGCCAGAAGAAAAAGATTTTCAAAACTTGGCTACGGTACGTTGCCGAGTCAATACAAGGGATCGATTGTTTGGGACTTTTTTATTCTGGGCAAACGAATCGCCAGGCAACTCCGGGATAAGGATTAAATTAGAAATCCCAGATGGAGCTATTGCTCCTGCGCAAATGCTTGCGCATGTTCATGACAAATGCGAGGGCCAGGTAGACGATAACGGGAGATCCCAGTGTCAGAAAAGAAGCATAAATGAAAAACAGGCGAATACTTGATGAAGCAATACCAAGCTTCTCGCCCAATGCAGAACAAACGCCAAATGCGTGATTCTCGAAAAATTGACTTATTCTCTTCATCTGCTGTACACTCAAAACGTCGTTTGCCTGAATGAAAGGCACTTTATCGACGAAAAAAACTGTTGGCAAATATACGGGCTTTGCCACCTGTCGAAGGGCACTCCCTGTTTATTTTTTTAACTATAATTGCATAAAAAGGCCTAGAAACGTAGCTTTGCCACTCATTTTGAAACCACTCTTAATCTACCATCCATGAGAAAAGCAGTAAACTCGTTAGTCATCATCAGCATGCTGGGTCTCGCCGGCTGTACGCTGCCGCAAATGATCAAGCTTGCGAAGCAGCAAAACCTGCAAGTTGCACCCAACCCCCTGGAGGTGCATAAGGACTCCGTTTCTTATGAAATGTCTGCCTCCTTGCCGGTGAAAATGCTGAAAAAGGGAACGGTCTACACCCTCAATAGCTTTTACAAGTATGGTGACAAGGAAATGGCCCTTCCTGCCATCGTTTTCAATGGAGATGATTTCGCCAATAGCGCTACTGAACAGCCTAAACTCTCCAAGACCTTCACCTTTGCTTATCAGCCTGCACTCAAGACGGGCACGGTACAAGTAGAAGGTGTTGCGCAGAAAGGCACCAAGACCAAGACAACGCCACGCATGGATGTGGCTGTAGGCGTCATCACCACTTCCAAGATGGTGAAGAATGCTTATTACGCTGCCTTCGCAGACCACGGATACAACAACAAGGAAGAAATTATGCCTGTCGTCATCCCTGACTTCATTTTCGAACAAGGCAAGTCAGTGCTTCGCAAGACTGAAATGAGCAGCGATAAGGCCAAGCAACTGGATGCCTACATCGCAGCCAAGAATGTTACCCGCACCGTTTCCATCACAGGTACTCACTCACCTGAAGGCCGTGAGCGGATCAACAGCAAATTGTCACAGGAACGCGCTGCCGCCATTGAAAAATACTACCGCGCCCAGATGAAGAAGTACGACTACAAAGGCAAAGCGGACTCCATCAAGTTTATCCTCAAGCCAGTCGTTGATGACTGGAGCGGATTCACCGCAGCCCTTGCATCTTATCAAGGTATTTCCAGCGATGAGAAGTCAGCTTACATGAACATCATCAACAGCGGCGGCTCTTTCGAGGATCAGGAAAAACAAATGAAGAAACTGAAGACCTATAAGAAGGTCATGAAGGATGTGTATCCCGGCCTTCGTACTGCGAAAACAGAAATCCTTACCATTAAGAAAAAGAAGACCGATGCTGAAATGTCGGTGCTTGCCAAGCAAATCACCCAAGGAGGTTCTGCTGATGCCCTGAGCTTCGAAGAACTCATGTATTCAGCAACGCTTACTCCTTCACTCGACGAGAAGGCAGCCATTTACGAAGCGGCAACAAAGAAGGGAACCTTCTGGAATGCGCACAACAACCTTGGCGCAACATACATCCAGCAGGCCATCGAAAACCCTTCACGCGCAGCTGAACTTTCAGGCAAGGCTTCAGTACAGCTTGACCTGGCAGCAAAAATCCGCGAGACACCTGAAGTCAATGCGAACCTGGCGTCTGTCGCACTCATGAACAACAATCCTTACAAGGCATCTTCGTATGCTGCCAAGGCCCTCAACGGAGCCAGCAACGACGTGTCACGCGGAGTTAACGGCGTTAAGGGATCTTCTGAAATCTACACAGCCAAGTATGACGCTGCTGTTCGTTCAGAGTCTTCTGCCCTTACAACCGATGTTAACCTCTTCAACAAAGGCCTGGCACAGTTGCTCACCAAGGACTATGCAAGTGCAGAAAATTCATTTGCTGAAGCCATCAAGAACAACGCCAACATGGCGGCTGCCTACTACGGCGCTGCTATCGCCGGTGCGCGCGCAGGCAGTGCAGATAAAGTTGTCAGCAACCTGACCAGCGCTGTGAAGATCGATCCTTCCATGAAGGAAATGGCCCTCACCGACCTCGAGTTCAGCAAGTTCAATACATCAGAAGCTTTCAGGAACGCCCTGAAGTAGTCTGACATCAAGCTTATTAAAAACCCTGCCTCACCGGCGGGGTTTTTTATTGGCAGGAATTGCTATTTTTACCTCCTACTCAAGTAGACATATGCGCGAAATCCAGTTCAGAGAAGCTTTGAGAGAAGCCATGAGTGAAGAAATGCGGCGTGACCCCCGCGTGATGCTCATGGGAGAAGAAGTAGCCGAGTACAATGGTGCCTACAAAGTCAGCCAGGGTATGCTTGATGAGTTTGGCCCTGATCGCGTTATCGATACACCCATTTCCGAGCTCGGGTTTGCCGGTGTGGGCGTGGGCGCTGCAACCAATGGGGTGCGCCCGATCGTTGAGTTCATGACATTTAACTTTTCACTCGTCGCCATCGACACCATCATTAATGCTGCGGCAAAAATGTACTCTATGTCCGGCGGTCAATACAATGTACCCATCGTGTTCCGCGGTGCC
>JAEUUD010000201.1 GCA_016787625.1 Cyclobacteriaceae bacterium | reverse complement strand
CTTCGATCAACGTCACTGCTGCTGGTTCTTACACACTCATCGTGACCGATGCCGGCGGATGCTCAAGCCCTTCTTCCGCTGCCGTCTCGTTCACAGCAGCATTTTGCAACCAGGCACCTGTAATTAACCCGCCTACCGTTAATGCGACATTGCAGTCCACCGTGGATATAGTTGCGTCTGATTTCATCACCGACCTTGACAACAATCTTGATCTCACAACGCTGAGCATTGTGACGCAGCCGATCAGCGGGGCACCTGCATCGGTGGATGCCTCTTTCAATATTGTCGTTGACTATTCCGACACCCAATTTGCCGGCACGGATGCTTTGACCATTCAGGTTTGCGATGTGTTGGGTGCTTGCAGCCAGGCCGACGTCACCATTGAGGTGGCCGGAGAAATCACTGTGTTCAACGCCTTGTCGCCAAACGCCGATGGAAAGAATGATGCATTCTATATTCAATACATCGATGCCCTTCCCAATACGAAAGCAAACAAAGTGGCCATATTTGACAGAAATGGCAACGTTGTCTTCAGCATTGACAACTACGACAATCAATCCCGTGTATTTACCGGGCTGAGCAACAGTGGTACAGAACTTCCACCAGGGACCTACTACTACGTCCTCGAATTCACCAGCGGATTGCCAAAGCAAACCGGGTTCATTGCCTTGAGAAAGTAGCCGACAATCGTCGGCCACCAAAGGAATTAAAACGGTTATCTTTAATCAACCCAACCCATGACTGCATTCAATCCGGTTTCTCAATCCAGCAGGATCATCGCGCTTGATGTCCTGCGTGGCGTGGCACTACTGGGAATTCTCCTGATGAATATCCCCGGTTTTTCCATGGCTGAATATTCGACAGAAGCTTTCAAAAGCAACCCCAATGACCTCAACTTCTGGGTGCGAGGTGTGGTTAATACGGTCTTCGAAGGGAAAATGCGAGCGCTCTTCTCGGCCATCTTCGGCGCTGGGATTATTCTCTTCACCATCAACAAGGAGCGCGGCGGCGAATCGGCAACTGCTTTGTTTTACCGACGAATGGCCTGGCTGGTGGTGTTTGGACTCATTCACTCTCATATCCTGCTTTGGGCAGGTGAGATACTTTACTACTATGGAGTGATCGGTATGATCGCATTCATCTTCCGAAAAATGAAGCCGGTGTACCTGGTGATGGCTATTCCTCTGGTTGCCATCGTGGAGTTTGTCGCCAATACCATCTTCTTTCAGGACATCCGGGAGAAGCGTATCGCCTATGTTGAAGCAATGGGTGCACAAAAAAACAACCAGGAGCTTACTGTTGAACAGACGAAAGCCCTGGCTGAATGGCGGGATATCGAGGTCAGCCTCATCCCCAACAAGGAAGATGCCGCTGAACATACCAGGCTGATGAAAGGTGACTATGCTTCGGTCGCATCCTACGTCCGAAGGATCAGCTGGGACGGGCAAACCACATACCTTATCTATGGGCTGTGGGATCCGCTGGCCCTGATGTTGCTCGGCATTGCTTTGTTCAAATGGGGGTTTCTTACCCTTGAGTGGACCCGGTCACAGTATATAAAAACAATCATCATCGGATATGGACTTGGCTTTCCGTTGTCGCTCTGGTATTTCTATTACAACTATCATACGTTTCCCACACTTGAAGCCTCACTCAATCATATCGAGGTTACACCTATTGAATGGATGAACCTAATCTATCCTACGCAAAGGATTCTTCTGATGATGGGCCACGCAGCGCTTGTGCTTGTCTTTATCCAGAGCCATTGGGTTCCCTGGTTGCTCGACAGGCTGCGTGCCGTCGGACAAATGGCTTTTACCAATTATATCGTCCACACGGTCATCTGCACCCTGATCTTCTTCGGCTATGGACTTAATTATTATGCCGAACTGGAATACTACCAGATTTACTTTGTTGTTGCTGCCATCTGGATTCTCCAGATTCTATACAGTAAACCCTGGCTTAACCGGTATCTCTTTGGTCCCCTCGAATGGCTATGGCGATCATTGACCTACTGGAAAATTCAACCGATGAGGCGCGAGAAAACAAATCATTAGCCCTAACAAGCCTCAGAATAGCAATCTGCGCCAAGTATTGCGGTAACACCGGAAGCTTAAATCGCCATCAGCAAGGCCATTTAAGCGTTTCGCAAATAGGGCATCTCACATGGTCATGTGATTTCCCCTCAACCCGATGATGAGGAGATTTACACCATGAAGCGATCCCTCCTAATAACACTGACTGTCTGTGTTGCCATTTCAGGATTTTCTCAACTGGCCAATCCAGACTCCTGGGTTCCCGATGCCCGCGTTCATCACATGACTCATGGCGACGGAAAGATCTTCAGCCAGGGGGATTTTAGGTGGGTGGGTGAGCCTTATGGAGGTGCCGGGCCAGTATTGAACCTGGATTTGTCGCATGATGCCACTTTTCCTTTAACCAACTTTCGTGTTGAAGGTGCCATCCCCGATGACGCCGGCGGATGGTACACCTTCTCAGACGGATTTGTAGGTCACATAAAAGCTGACAAGACCACTGAAGTACTTCCCATCACGATAACAGGTTCTTCAATTAATGACATTGCAAAATCCGGCAACATACTCTACATCGTCGGGCAGTTTGGAACGGTCAACGGCACTCCACGGAATCACGTAGCGGCGGTCGATCTGACTACCAACACCGTAACGGCCTGGAACCCGGGTTCAAATGGAACGGTTTACTCGGTTGCTCTATTTGGAGGTACTGTGTACATCGGCGGCAGTTTTTCGGTCATCGGCGGCCTTACACGCCATAAGATCGCAGCCATTGATGCAGCAACCGGAGCAACTACAACCTGGAATGCGAATGTAGTTTCAAGTTTCGGTTATGTATTTGACATTGTTCCAACAGCAACTTCCGTTTACTTCGGCGGCAGCTTCTCGAACGTTGCTAGCGGAAGTCCGTCGCGGACGAATTTTGCTGCAGTAAATGCTACAACCGGTGCATTGCTCTCGTTTAATCCTCGCCCTAATGATTGGGTCCTCGACTTACTGCTTGACGGGACAACCCTTTACATCTCTGGCGAGTATACCCAAATTGCGAGTGTTGCCCGGTACGGGCTCACAGCTTTTGACACAGGGACAGGCTCATTGCTTTCGTTCAACCCCATTTTTCCTGATACCTATGGCGGACCCGTCAATGCGATGGCCATCGATGGGACAAACCTATATGTTGGTGGTGATTTTCTAAGTGTCAATGGCACGGACCAAGCCAAAATTGCTGTGCTTAACAAGACAACTGGTGCGTCGGTGTCAACAGTGCAACGGAACTTCAGCGACGAGGTTTACGCTATTTCGATTGTTGGAACGAAGGTACTGGTCGGCTGTTACTACCTCCTGGGGATTACCGGCGAATCAAACACCAGATCTTTGATTGCACTGGATGAAACCACCGGCCATGGCGTAGGTTGGGTTCCGCAGCTTCCTTCCTTTTATGACGGATGGTATACACGAGACATTCACTTTCAAAATGATCGGTTGTACTACTGGCAGTCCTTTGATACACCTCCTTACGAAACGGTCATTGGCGCTTTGGATTCGGATGATGGTTCGATCGATCCAACGTTTAACGTTGACATTACTGGTACCGTGACAGCATGGGCTTTCGCTTCGAACACACTCTACGTCGCCGGTAATTTCACGCATGTCAATGGAATCGCTCAATCCCGCTTTGCGGCAATAAACCTGACCACAGGTAGTTTGCTGCCCTTTGCAATTTCAACCAGTAGTATCGGAGGAGCATACATTTCATCCATGGCTGTTTCAAACAATGTCCTTTATGTTTCGGGCGATTATCAATTCACGGATGGAGGCATCATGCGAACGCAACTGGCTGCCTGGGACGCCACCACCGGTACGCTTCTGCCCTGGGCGCCGCAATTCCCAGGTCCCGTTGGCAGCTACGACATAGGTGCGATTCACAATGGCAAGGTGTACATCATCGGCAGCATTGTCAGACGCGTGAACGCCATCACTGGCGCTGTAGATGCCTGGATACCGGACGGCGACGCATCAGAAGGGGCCGGGTCAATTGCTGTGCATGGCAATTATGTTTACATCGCTGGAGGTTTCTCTCCCGGATTGATCCGAGTCGGGATTGTTTCCGGCAGCCGGACACCGTGGCAACCTTCCGTTGATGATGTGGAAGATTCGGAGGGTTCGATTAACACCCTGCTCGTTGAAGGAAACAAGCTCTATGTGGGTGGCAATTTCTCCTTCCCAAGACCTGATGACAGCGGTCAGTACTTTGCGATGTTCGATCTCCCAGCAGAAGTCGCCAATGAGCCGCCACAGATCCTGTCAAACACCAGCGCGACACCT
>JAEUUD010000200.1 GCA_016787625.1 Cyclobacteriaceae bacterium | reverse complement strand
TGCCACTTAGCAAATTGTCGCGCAAGACTCTATTTTTATGTAATTGCTTGCGCCAAAATCTCAACCTTACCATACGTATGAAATTGAAATCTTTGTTCCTCACCTTCGTGTTTGCCGCTGCCTTCTTCACAGCCCAGGCACAAATTCCCAAACCCGCCGACACCTTTGGATTTGAACCGGGTGCCGATTACAAAATGGCGACATACGATCAGATGCTGGCCTACTACGACAAGCTCGACGCAGCCACTGACCGGGTGAAAATGATAGAAATAGGTAAGTCCGTACGCGGACGATCCATCAAACTGCTGTTCATCTCCAGCGAGGAGAACATGAAGTCATTGGACAAGTGGAAAGATATCAGCGCCAAGATGGCCCGTGGCACCGTGTCACAGGAAGAAGCGAAGCAGCTGGCCAAAGAAGGCAAAGCCATCATCTGGTTCGATGGCGGCATGCATGCCAGTGAGAAAGCACACGCACAGATGACGCCGGAACTTCTCTATCGCATTGCCTCGGAAGAGTCTGACGAGATGAAGAACATCCGCAACAACGTCGTCACCCTCGTGGTACCTGTCATCAACCCCGACGGACTTGACATCGTAGGATCCTGGTACCGCAAGTATGTGGGCACTCCCTTCGAGACATCAGAACCTCCGATCCTTTATCAGGAGTATGTTGGTCATGATAACAACCGCGATTGGTTCATGAGCAATATGCCGGAAACCAAAGCTGTCACTACGGTACTCTACAGTCAGTGGTATCCACAAATCGTTCATAACCACCACCAGACAGCACCGTCGTGGGCCCGTATTTTCATTCCACCATTTCGCAGCCCTGTCAACCCTCGCATTCACCCGGGCGTAACAACCGGTGTGAATCTCGTTGGTACAGCGATGGCCAATCGGTTTGCCATGAAGAAAATGCCGGGCGCTATTTCACAGACGACTTTTGAAATGTGGTGGAACGGCGGTATGCGCACCGCTCCTTACTATCATAACCAGATCGGTATCCTTACGGAAACATCGCACGCCACCCCAACACCACGCTTTTACCCTACAGACTCAGTGCCAAGAAACGTTGGAGGCAAGACAACGGATGGCACGGATATCTTCTATGCATATCCCTGGAAGGGCGGCGAGTCTCATTTCCGCGACGCGGTGAACTACATGCTCGAAGCGTCAATGGCCGTCCTCGACCTGGCAGCAGAAAAGCATGATGAACTTTTGTACAACATGTACGCGATGGGCCGTGATGCCATCGAAGACAAGACCGGCGCTTTCGCCTACGTGATACCGAAAAACCAGTGGGATGCAGCATCTGGCGACAACCTCGTCAACGTACTGATGCAAGGCGGCATCGAAGTGCATCGTGCTACAGCAGCTTTCAAGAGCGGCACCACCGACTATCCTGAAGGATCATACGTACTCTATGGCGCACAGTCATTCAGGCCGTACCTGGCTGACCTGCTCGAAAAACAAAACTATCCGGACCTCTATCAGTTTCCAGGCGGGCCTCCCATCCCACCCTATGACCTCACCGGTTGGACCCTTCCGATGCAGATGGGTGTGAAAGTTGATAGAATCACATCATCATTCACTGCGCAGACGAAGAAGCTGGATGCCAAGGTGCCCGTTGCCGCCGGATCCATCAAGGGCAATGCAGGCTTCGGCTATGCGCTGTCGCGTCAGGACAACAACGCCTTCAAGGCCATCAACCGCTTGCTGAAGGCAGGTGAGAAAATTCATGTAGCTTCAGCATCCTTCTCGGATGGTGGTTCCGAATATCCTGCAGGAACTTTCCTCGTGGAGAAGGGATCCAAGACACAGAACGCCATTACGAAAGTAAGCCAGGAAACCGGCGTGACCTTTTCCGGAATCGGAACAAAACCTTCTTCGAAGCCCATGCTCAAAGTGAAGGTAGGATTGTACAAGTCATGGGTCGACAACATCGACGAAGGCTGGACACGTTGGGTACTCGAGCAATTTGAGTTTGACATCGACACCCTTCATGACACGGACGTGCAGACGAGAAACCTCAGCATCTACAGCGCCATCCTTCTTCCTTCGCAGCGCGGAGAAGAGATCATGCATGGTCACCGCAAAGGTGAGATGCCCGATCAGTTCACTGGTGGTATTGGACTTGGAGGCGTGCAGGCCCTGGAGCGGTACATCAGCAATGGTGGTACGCTTATTTGCCTCGATCAGTCAACAGGACTAGCCATTGAGCAGTTCGGTTTGCCTGTTGAAGATCTCACCAATGGATTGTCGACGAATGATTTCTTCATTCCGGGTTCGCTCGTAAGAATGACAGTGGATGTCACTCATCCGCTTGCTTACGGCATGCAGAATGAAACGGCTGCATCCTTCCAGCGCAGCCGTGCCTTCAGGAAGATCGTCCCTATCCGCAAGGGTGAAGGCGGCAATGAAAACACAAAACCTGTTCCAGGGCCAGATGTAACCCTGGTGACGAAATATGCCAGCAAGGATCTCATCATGAGCGGCTGGGGCAAGGGCCATGATCGTTACATCAAAGACAAGGCAGCCATGCTAAATGTAGGCTATGGCAAGGGACGCGTGGTTCTGTTCGGTTTCCGTCCGCAGTTCCGCGGCCAGACACACGGTACCTACAAGCTGCTTTTCAATTCCATTTACTCAGGGGCCATCAAATAGGCCAACCTCTTCCGGGCGGGATGCGTTTGATTCAGTCAAACCATCCCTCCTATGAAGACATTATCTATTGTAACTTGTATCATGGCGCTCAGTGGTTCCATGATGGCGCAGGGTGATCTCCCATACAGGGAGATTCCGGCATGTCCAGAAAAATTCACTGCAGGCAATGTGGCCGCACGTGTTGTCGATGGCCTCGGCTTCCGGTATTACTGGGCCACAGAGGGTCTCCGGCCCGAAGACCTCACCTTCCAGGCAAACAAGGACGGCCGCACAACGCTCGAGACCGTCACACACATTTATGAGCTGTCATTGACCATCGTCAACGCAACACGCAAAGTTGCCAACGTACGGGCCATGACAAAAGAACAGCTTACGTTCGAGCAAATGCGCAAGCGTACACTGGAGAACATCCAGGGTGCAAGTGAAATTCTTAAGAAAAGCTCGGATGATGACCTCAATAATTACAAAGTCATTTTCAGCAACGACAAGAGCACGCAGGAGTTTCCCTTCTGGAACCAACTCAACGGCCCAATCGCCGATGCTTTGTGGCACACCGGACAAGTGGTGTCTTACCGGAGGGGATCAGGTAATCCTTTCAATGAAAAAGCCAGTGTGTTCTCAGGAAAAGTAAGGCCGTAGCATCGTGCGACTTCTTTCATGTCTGCTTCTGCTCCTCTTCTGTGGAGCATCTACTACTGCACAACGTATCGAGCGTGAGTTTCAGTCAAAGGCCCTGAAAGAATCAGTGGGTCTGTTCATCGCTTTGCCGGAAGGGTTCGATGCTTCGAAATCATACGGTGTCATCTACGTGCTCGATGCCGACGGCCATTTCAACTATATGGTCAGTTATGTCGATTACCTCGCACAACCCTTTGCGCACTTGATTCCTCAGATGATTGTTGTCGGAATCCGAAGCAAGAGCCCTGCCTTCCGATACAAGAACATGACACCGCCGGGAGCAGGTAAAGACGACCAGGGAAATGCGGATGCGTTCCTCACCTTTCTATGTGATGAACTCAAACCTGATGTGGCACGCAGGTACAAGACCGACACCACTCAGGTTCTTGCCGGTCACTCATTGGGGGGTTTGGTGACGCTGTACTGCATGCTCAAGCGACCGACATCATTTACACATTATATTGCTGCAAGCCCATCACTCGGATATGCTAACGGAGTTCTGCTAACGAGAGACTTTCCTGCAGGTGCTCAACAGCTTGGAAAGCAAAAACTATTTTACAGTGTGGCAGAAAATGACCTGGGAGGTTATCAGGCTAATGCTGAAAAGTTCAAGGGTATGCTAAGCGCGGGTACTTGGAGCCGGTGGACATACTCTTTCATCGAACAAACCGATCATTACTCTACCTGCCCTGCTTCATTCTATCAAGGGTTGATCGCGGTTTTCAAGTAAAGAGGTCAGGGATTGAGTTTCTTCCTTAACGCTTCATGAAGTTCGAGAGCCACTGGTGTCAATGACGGATCGTTGATGCGATTGTCGAGTTCGTAGGGATCATCCCGCAAGTCATACAATTCGTCCATGTCTTTGAGTTCACTGTAGTGAATGTACTTGTAGCGCTCGTTCCTGATCGCTGTGTAGCCCATGTTGACGATCCTCGGAAACACGGTGTCACTGTAATACTCAATGATGACAGATGTACGCCAATCTTTGGCATCCCCACGAATAACCGGAGCTAAAGACATCCCATCGATGTTTGGTCCGGGTTTCGCTCCGGCGAATTCCAGCAGCGTTGGCGCCATGTCAATACTCTGCACAAGCTCAGCA
>JAEUUD010000001.1 GCA_016787625.1 Cyclobacteriaceae bacterium | reverse complement strand
ACGACTGGAACACCGAGTTTCCCGATCCACCCAACTGGATGAAGGCTCCATATCCCTGGGACTGGCTTATTGAATGCAGAAGAGAATCTTAAACCAACACGATGCAGCGACTTGACCAAATGCTAGGAATCGATTACCCGGTGATTGTGGCACCGATGTTTCTCATCTCCAATACGAAGATGATCAAGGCCGCGCTGTCATCAGGCGTTTCTGCTGCCTTCCCGGCGCTCAACTACCGCACGGATGCAGAACTGCGTGCCGCCATTACGGAAATCAAAGGCGCATCATCAAAACCCTTCGGTGTCAACCTGATCGTCAACAAATCCAATCCCAAGTACAAGCCTCAGCTGAAGACACTGCTGGAGATGAGGGTCGATTATATCATTACGTCGCTCGGAAGTCCGAAGGAAGTCATTGACGCCTGCAAGCCGTTGGGTATTAGGGTGTTTTGCGATGTGGTAGACCTTGCCTATGCAAAAAAGGTGGAGAGCCTTGGTGCCGATGCTGTGATCGCCGTCAACAGCAGGGCAGGAGGACATGCAGGTAATATTTCACCCAAAGAACTCGTCACGACCCTGAAGGCAAACTGTAATATTCCGATCATCTCGGCTGGGGGAATTGCCACGGGGGCACAACTCAGAGAAGTCATCGACTGGGGTGCTGCCGGCGCTTCCATCGGAACCATCTTCATTGCCTGCGATGAAGCCGACATCTCACCCGAATACAAGAAAGCCATGGTTGACTATGGCGAGAAAGACATCGTTCGGACCAACAAGTTATCAGGATCGCCCCTTACCGTTATTAACACACCATATGTTCAGCAACTGGGTACCAAAGCCAACCTGCTGGAGTGGATACTCAATAACAACAAGACGTTAAAAAAATATGCAAAGATGATTCTCGCCCTGCGCGGAATGAAAGCCGTGGAGAAAGCCGCTATGGGCGCGACATACAAAACAGTTTGGTGTGCCGGACCTGCCATTGAATACGTCAAGAGCATCAGGCCGATGAAGGACATCATCAACCAACTGACAGGAGAATTTGAGAGCGGACGCTAACTCTACCAGTGTTGGGTTTGAATAGTTAAGAATTAAGAACTAAAAATGAGGAATGGGCGGAGCATCCAAGCGAGAGGTGTTGGGCATTAGCAAGTGAAAAGATCGCGGTACCAGAAACTGACCACGAAAGACAATCTGACCTAAATACATTCGGACATCAACACCTCAACACTTCAATGACCCTGTTTCAAAGCGAGACCTTTCTTCTAGCTTCTAGATTCTGGATTCTGCCTCCTGACTCACGTTTTCTGCTTCTTCTTCCTCGCTGAAGGGAAGAGCACATTATTGAGGATCAACCGGTAGCCCGGTGAATGGGGATGGAGATTGAGGTCTGTCCTTCGTCCGGGGCCGGGACTTCCTTCAGGGTCATGGCCGCTATAGAACGTCCAGTGGCCTTTGCCCAGTTCGTCATAGATGTACCGCACTTTGTTCTCCTGTGTACTTTCCCCAAGTATCTGCACCCTGGGTTTGATCAGGTACTTGTTGAAGCAGGTTGTTTGGCCGTAGAATTCACGGATAACATGTTCATGGTTCTGTGTGAGCATCGAGGGGATGATGTCCCACTTGGCCGAGTAGTCGAAAAGCCTGAAGTAGGAGCTGGGTGTCTCCCAGAAATTGGGTCGGCCGGATCCGGAGTTGATGTCGGAGAATTTCCTGCCGGCATATTCCAGGGTGAAGTTTTCAAATGCCATCGTCTGTGTGAAATCAAGTTTCTCCTGCGCTTCAGGATCAGCATCGTCACCGTCGTAAGAACTACCGCTGATATCGACGCCGTTTGCTGCCAGCGCGATGTCAATCGTCTCGGCACCTGAGCACATGGCGAAAAGGTAGCCTCCATTGAGGCAGTACGCTTTGATGCGTTTGGCAACATCCAGTTTCATCTGTGAGACCTTTGCATAGCCAAACTGGCTGGCTGTGATCTCCTGCAGCTTTGCCTGCATCACCGCCGACTCTCGACGCATGAACCGGCCATGCTGGCCCGTGAAATCTTCATGGTGAAGGTGAATCCATTCATAGCGTCCGAGGCTGTCGTGAAGGATCTCTTCGTCGTAGATGATCTTGTATGGAATCTCGGCGTAGTCGAGCACGGAGATTACCGCGTCGGTTTCGTCGTCGATGAGTTCATTCTTGGGAGAGTAGACGCCGATTTTGGCTGCGCGCTCCAGGCGAACAAGGTTCATGTTGGCCTGTGGTCGCGAAACATCCTGGATGATGGCATTCACTTTTTCAGCTGACAGCACTTCGTAAGAGATGCCGCGCACCACACATTCGCTTTCAGCTGTCTTTGTATAGGTGGTGAGAAAACTTCCACCCCGGTAGTTGAGCAGCCAGTCAACGGACTCATCACCTTTCAGGATGGAGTAGACCAACCCGTAAGCTTTAAGGTGATTCCGCTGAGCGCCATCCATGGGGATAAGAATAGACACAGCCTCCGCAGGCGTTGCCAGACCCAATATCAGGATGGCCAGGATCTTGCGCATCATCGGTAAGTTACTCACCAATGGCCGGGGTATCAATGCCCCGGATGGTGTTAGTTGCCTACTTCAACGCCAAGGCCGTCGATGAGGTACGGTTTTTCCTTGCTGAAGCGAAGGCTGAAAGTGCCTGACATGCCTCCATTCTGGACAGCCATATCCAGCACGTCGCCGGTCTTCTTGATGGACTGCACCTTGCCGCCGCCGAAGTCATTGTGGAGCATCTGGTACATTTTGGCTTTGCCCTCAATGTTGCCTTCATGCGATTGGCTTGACCCGCTGCTGGCTGAAGCTCCTCCATCAACCTTGGCACGCATTGGCTTATCAATCAATGCTTTAGTATAGTTCTCTTTAATGAATTTCTTCCACTCTGCCGGATCATTCAGGCTGATGACCCTGAACATTTCCCTGGCCCGCTGTTCCATGACTTTCTCGTCCTGAGCCTGTACACCGGAAGCAAGGCATGCCAGGAAGAGCATGATAAAAAGCTTCTTCATAGTCGTTGATGGTTTTGTTGATTAACGTACAAAACTCCATGATGACAGGGCCTTCCAAAAAGTTTTAAGTCCGCCCCAAAAACGCCCGGATAGGCTATTCCGCGTCCTATCTGTATCTTACCGGCAGGCAACTAACCGCCATCGAATGACAGAGCAAAAGACTCCGGCCAAGATCGGATTATGGACGACGACGGCGTTGGTCGTCGGAAATATGGTTGGTTCAGGTGTCTTCCTGCTGCCTGCGACGTTGGCGGCGTATGGCGGCATCAGTTTGCTCGGCTGGATTGGCTCCTCGGTGGGAGCCATTTTTCTTGCACTGCTTTTCAGCAAGCTCAGCAAGATCGTCCCCAACGCCATCGGTGGCCCTTATGCGTTTACGCGTGTTGGCCTCGGTGACTTTGCTGCTTACCTCGTCGCCTGGGGATACTGGTTTTCGATCTGGTGCACGAATGCAGCGATTGCCGTTACCTTCACCAGCTACCTCACGGTTTTCTTTCCCATCCTTGCCGTCAACAAGTTCCTTGCTGTAGGTACAGGCATCTCTGTGGTTTGGCTGCTCACCTGGGTCAACGTCCAGGGTGTAAAAGAAGCAGGCAAGGTACAGTTGATCACGACCATCCTGAAACTCACGCCCCTCTTGCTCATCTCGTTTGTAGGATTGTTTTATATCGACCTCGCCAACTTCACACCCTTTAATGTCAGCTCGGATTCTGATTTCGGAGCGGTAGCGGCGACTGCCACGCTGACTTTATTCGCTTACCTCGGTTTGGAAAGTGCGACGATTCCTTCCGGAGACATCGTCAATCCAGAGAAGACCATCGGCCGTGCCACGATGATCGGCACCATACTCACTATCGCGGTCTATATTCTCGCTACCATCGCCGTCATGGGCATGATACCATCTGTAGATCTTCAGAAGTCCAATGCACCGTTCTCGGATGCCGCCGCCATCATCTGGGGTGACTCGGCCCGGTACTGGGTGGCCATCGGCGCCATCATCTCCACCTTCGGCGCACTGAATGGCTGGATACTCCTTCAAGGACAAATACCTTTCGCCGCAGCGAAAGACAAAATGTTCCCGGAAATTTTCGGCAGGGAGAACAACAGAAAGTCTCCCGTCATGGGCTTGGTGATCTCCAGCATCCTCATCACTGGCCTCATGCTGATGAACCTTTCGAAAGGGTTGACAGAGACTTTTACATTCCTCATCCTGTTGACGACCATCATGGTGTTGGTACCTTATCTCTTCTCAGCGGCCTCATACGGCGTCATCCTTTTGCAAAACCGATTCTGGAAGAAAGACTCCATCAGCAATATGATCATCGCGGCCATGGCATTCGTCTATTCTGTATGGGCGGTGGTTGGCTCCGGCCAGGAGATCGTTTATTGGGGATTTGTTGCGTTGCTGTGCGGCATTCCCTTCTACGTGTGGATGCGAAGAGCAAGAAGTTAATCATGAAGACCTGCCATTCAGACTTTGCAAGGATCAAGTCCGTGTTTATCAAGCGGTCCGCCGATGCATTCATCAATGACCAGCTCATCGACCGCGAGTGGAAAGCGCTGAACTTCCTGTCAAGACCTGACCTTGCTGCTGCTTCAGGAGAATACCAGGCATTTGAATCGCTTATCAAGAGTACCGGTGCAACCATACACCATTTCCCCCAGGATCCAGGCGTCAGCATGGATTCCATCTATTGCCGAGACGCGTCCATCGCTACAGATGGCGGAATGATCCTCTGCAACATGGGCAAGGCGGCTCGTTTGCCGGAACCGGAAGCACAGAGAAAAGCATTTGAGAAATCCGGAGTAAAAATATTGGGCGCCATCAAGGCACCTGGAACAGTAGAAGGTGGAGATGTCGCCTGGCTGGATCAGAAAACTTTGGCGGTTGGACATACTTACAGAACGAACGAATCAGGTATCAGCCAACTCTCCGCCATGCTGAAGCCTTTGGGCGTGACCGTGCTCACCGTGCCCATGCCACACTACAAAGGCCCCTCAGATGTCTTTCACCTGATGTCCGTGCTGAGCCCAGTAGATGCTGATCTCGCCGTGGTGTACTCGCCATTGATTCCCATTCCTTTCAGGAATGAACTTCTGAAAAGAGGCTTTCAGTTTGTCGAGGTACCGGATGCAGAGTTTGATTCTATGGGCTGCAATGTGCTGGCACTCGGACCGCGTGAAGTGCTGATGGTCAAAGGTAATCCGCGCACGAAGGAGGGCCTCGAAAAAGCCGGATGCAAGGTCATGGAGTATGCAGGCGCTGAGATCAGCGTTAAGGGCGGTGGCGGCCCGACTTGCCTCACACGACCAATCGATCGTGAATTGTAATCATGCAGGTCGTCAATACAGCCTTGCTTTCTTTTGGCCTTTCCGGAAGGGTATTCCACGCGCCATTTCTCAATGCTCATCCTGAATTTCGTCTTGCAGGATGCTGGGAGCGGACAGGCAGGCTGATTGAATCTGCCTATCCTGGATCAAAGCGCTACTCCTCGCTGGAAGAAATACTCATCGATTCATCCATTGACCTTGTCGTTGTCAACACGCCGACGTCGACGCATGCAACGTTCGCCGCAGATGCCCTTAATGCCGGCAAGCATGTCGTTGTTGAAAAAGCCTTTACGACGACCGCTCAGGAGGCCTCTGAGCTGATTACCCTTTCGGAAAAACGAGGCAAGGTGCTCTCGGTGTATCAAAACCGACGGTGGGACAGTGACTTCATGACCGTTAGGAAAGTCATCACGGAAGGCCATCTTGGTCAACTGGTTGAAGCAACCATTGCGTACGAGCGTTACAATCCGGGACTAAGCCCTAAACGGCATCGTGAAACACCGGGACCCGGCGCTGGCAATCTGATGGATCTCGGTCCACACTGCATCGATGAAGCGCTTGTCTTGTTTGGTATTCCACAACAGGTCTTTGCCGACATCCGCATATGCCGAGACGGTTCTCAGGTGGATGACTATTTTGATATCCTCCTGTATTATCCCTCAATGAGAGTACGCTTGAAGAGCAGCTACCTCGTGAGAGAACAAGGCCCGGCCTTCGTCATCCACGGCACAAACGGTTCATTGACGAAAAGCAGGAGCGATGTTCAACAGTCACAACTCATGGATGGCGTCCGGCCTGATGCACCAGACTATGGCGCAGAACCTGAATCTTCATACGGACTCCTGCATACATCCGTGGATGGAAAATCCAGGCAACAACGGATTGCCAGTTTGCGGGGTAATTATATGGGTTACTACAATCAACTCTACGATGCCATCGCAAAGGGTGGAAAAATTCCGGTAACGGGAGAGGAAGGACTGATGGTGATGAAAGTGATAGAAGCCGCCCGGAAGAGCCATGAGCGGAAGGCTGTTGTTGACTTGAACTGAATCAGGAAGGTACGCGCACTTCGCGCAGGGTAATCATCTTCTCGGTATCCTCATCCCACAACTTGAGACGGAAGCAACGCCAGACTTCGATAGGATTCCAGGAAGTTGTTCCTACATTCTTTAATTCAGGCATGCTGTCCATCGCTTCGCGTAAGCGGTAGAAGGGAATGCGTGAATTGATGTGGTGTACGTGGTGGTATCCGATGTTGGCGCAGAACCAGCGCATGACAGGGTTCATTACCATATAGCTGGTGGACGACAATGCAGCGTTGGCATACGACCAATCATGGTTCTCCCTGAACTTGGCAGCTGGAAAATTATGCTGGCAATAGAAGAGATACGAACCCAGTCCCGACATGATGAATATGGGCAGGAACCACGTGAGTACATAAACGCCAAATCCGAAGAAATACCAGATGACCGCTCCGACACCCGCGTGGATCAACAGTGAAAGAAGCGAATCCACATGCTTACCAGGGCTTTGAACGAATGACTTCAGGTTGAGCCAGTAGATAAAAAGGGTAAAGTATCCGAAGATGATGGTCAGTGGATGCCGGTTGATCAGGTACAACCTGCGCTGCGACTTGGTCAATGTCAGATACCTGGACTTTGTAATGGTTGGATAGGAGCCAATGCCTGACATGGTCAGCTTGGAGTTGTTGTTGTGGTGGTGCTCATGGGAGCGCATCCAGATCGTTTCCGGAGCCAGCACATACAATCCAACAACCTTCATCAGGAGGCTTGCCGGCTTGGAATTCAACAAGATGGCCCGGTGACGGTAGTCGTGGTAAATCACGAAAAGGCGTACATAAAGCAGCCCACAGATGATGCTGGCGCCGAGGCGTATGAGGAAAGGAACCTGGGTAAAGAAGCAGAGTGTCAGGAGGGCAGCGATCAGACCGATGGTAATCAGGGTTTCAAACCAGCTACGGGCCTTGTTGTCACCGATAAATTGTTTGCTCGCGAGGAGCAGTTCTTTTTCTGTTCGCAACGGCTGATGGAATAAGCCACAAAGGTAGCAATATTCCTCAAACCGTGGGCCTGGTGTGCTTCCAGCGCTTGTGAGACCATAGCCAGATCACAGGCTCCTGGATGATATCCTTTTCCAGCCGGCGGGTAAAAGCCTCCGAGATCTCATTGTCGGAGGTCTTGGAAGGTTCATGATACATGACTTCAAAGCGGATGGTGTAATGGCCACGGCTGATGCGCTTTGAGTGCAGATAAACCACCGGATAGTTGAAGCGTGATGCAAGCTTTTCAAGGCCGGTAAACACCGATGTATCCTGATGGAGGAAATTCGTCCAGTATGCGTTGGCGGGGGCAGCCTGATCGGCCACAAAAGCCAGCGCGGTAACGCGGTTTTTATTGGCAGCCATCGTCCGCAACGTCTGATGGGTAGGGGTGATCTCCGTGCCAAAGCGTGTACGCATCCTGGTCATCATGCGTTCGAAATATGGATTTGTCAACGGGCGGTAGATGACCACCAGCTGGTAAGGTGTATTGAGCGTGACACTCGGTCCGTACCATTCCCAGTTGCCATAGTGACCCAAAGCCAGGGCAATGCTTTGTTTCTTATCAAAAAAAGGCTGCAGCACTTCCGGGTTTTCAATCTTCACGCGTTCGTGATGTTCCGCTTCGGTCATCTTCATCGTCTTGAACGTCTCCACCATCAGATCGCACATGTAGCTGTAGTATGCACGCGACAACTGCCTGATCTCATCCTCGCTCTTTTCGGGGAACGACTTCCGCAGGTTCGTGCGAATCACTTCGCGCCGGTATCCGGACAGCCGGATCAACAGACAGATGACATCGCTGACGGCGTACAACGCCCGGAACGGCAGGGAAGCCAGTATATAGATGAATGGAAAACCCAAATAGTAGGCAAGAGCCTGCATCGTCGAAATTTTTCAGCGCAAAAATAGAACATTGGACACAAACCGATGGAAGACAAGCCGGCCCTGTAGTCTTTTTCAGTATATTCACTTACCCAAAGACCAAACCAGCCACCATGCAATTTCACCCAAATGAACTGTTCCTGATCTACGACCCGCAGTCCAATGTAGGTCGTCAGACCAAGGCCCTGGCCCTCGACCTTTGCAGCCACATCAACGAAGTGGATGTCCGCCATGAGAAATTCTCTCCGACCTACTGGCGAGAAGTCGTCACCATGCTCGGCATGCACCCCAATGATCTCCTCGATCAATCCCATCAGGACTATAAGAAAGTCGGTGCCAACAACCTGACCATGGACGGCTGGCTCAACGTGCTCACACACCACGGCCACCTCGTGAAATATCCGATTGTGATCTTCAGCCAGTCGGCAGTGCTTTGCAAGACGCCTACCGACATTGTGAAGTTGAAGGGAAAGCCTTCTGAGAAAACACTTCCACACCTGAAGAACTACAGGTAAATTCAAGCCCATATGACATCCATCAGCCGGAGAAATTTTACCCGACTTGCTACAGCCATGACTGTGGCTCCGTTAGTCCCTCTTCAACTCGCCTGGGGAAAACAACCCGGTCCAGACCAGTGGCCTGGATATTCAAGGGCTATCGTTATTGATTTTCTTGCAAGCCCCGGACCTTTCAATACCTCTGAACGATTTACAACACTGTCGCCTGACATGGTGGCCAATGCTGTTGCTTCAGGTATCACGGCCGTTAACCTGACGGTGGGCGGCGGCGGAACGGTTGAGGATAATTTCGGGCGGATCGCGATGTGGGAAAGAGAAATTGCCGCGCACCCGGAATCACTGATGAGAATCCGCACTGTCAATGATCTGCAGGCCGCCAAGCAACAAAAGAAACTTGGACTCATCTACGGTTTTCAGGATGCATCGGTGTTTGGAAGTGACCTGAGTAGAATTGAGTTGTTTAGCAGCTTTGGCGTTCGCATCGTTCAACTTACTTACAACGTTCGTAACCTCATTGGCGACGGGTGCCTGGAGTCAGCCAATGGCGGCCTCAGCCAGTTGGGCCGCAACGCTGTGGCCGAGCTCAATGCACGCAAGGTGTTGATCGATCTTTCCCACTGCGG
Source organism: Cyclobacteriaceae bacterium (assembly GCA_016787625.1). Classification (GTDB taxonomy): domain Bacteria; phylum Bacteroidota; class Bacteroidia; order Cytophagales; family Cyclobacteriaceae; genus ELB16-189. Next base: position 57,747 of record JAEUUD010000001.1, on the reverse strand, counting down.
ACAACAAACGACAGCCGACGGCATCCGCGAATCGAAGGCGCCCGTGGCGTTTACCCATTCAGGATGCAACGCCATTGCACAACGACCTCGCAACAAACGTGACGAGGAACTGAAGGCGATGGCTGACAAAGGTGGCGTCATCGGCATTTATATGATGCCCTTCCTCACGATGGGCGTCCAGACATCGGATCAGGATGTGATCCGTCACATCGAACACGCGGTAAATGTCTGCGGTGAAGATCATGTGGGCATCGGCAGCGACCTGTCAATCACACCACACAAAGTCACAGACGCTTACAAAAAGTCGCATGCAGAATTTGTCGCCATGAGGCAAAAACAAGGCATCGCTGCTCCGGGTGAAGACCCCAATGTCTATATGTTCGTTCCTGAACTCAATGCGCCCAACAGGCTGGAACTCATCGCCGAACGCCTGCTCAAGAAGGGGCACACCGAAGCCCGCGTGGAGAAAATCATCGGAGGCAATACCGTCCGCCTGTTGAGGGATGTCTGGGGTTGATGTTATTTAGCGGATTATTAGAACCATGCCAACACTATCCCTGATGCAAACGGCTCCAGGCGTTGCCGTCGCTACTGTCCTTTTTGTACTTCTGATCCTCATGTACCTGGCAGGCCGGAAGGTCAGGTCGGTACAGATAGCCCGTGATCCTGCGTTTGGTGAGTCGAACCTCTCGGCCGTCAACGGAACGCTGCTGGGGATCCTGGGCCTTCTGCTGGCGTTTGCTTTCTCCATGTCCAATTCACGATTTGATTCAAGGCGGGAGTTGATTGTGAAAGAGGCCAACGCCATCGGTACCGTCGTTTTAAGGACCGAAGCATTTCCAGACAGCATCAGGAGAGAACTGAGGGAAGACCTTCGCCTGTACGTGGAATCCCGGATCGACTATTTCGCCACGGGCATGGACGTTGCAGCGATTCTGGGCACCATGAAGCGATCCGATTCACTCAGCAAGATGATCTGGAAAAAAGTGATGAGCTATACAAGAACCCCGGCGTATGAATCAAAAGTTCTCACGTCAGAAATTATTCCCGCACTGAATGACATGATCGACATTGTGACCACACGCCGGTCGGCAGGTGAGGCCACGATCCCTGACTCCATCATGTATTTCCTGCTGTTGTTATGTCTTACATCCGCCTTCCTCCTTGGCTACGATCATCAGGGCCCGCTCAACTGGGTCATCATCGGAGGATTTGCTTTCATGCTTTCGGTCACCGTGTTGATGATCATCGACCTCGATCGTCCCCGTAGCGGACTTATCCGGATGGATAGTACCAACCAGAGAATTGTTGATCTCCGTGGACTTTTTAACCAATAACGGGGGGTATACTTTCGGTTCTTCACTACAATTTTTACCGTTCCTGTATGACCTGTGTCCCGGCTCGTCAAAAAGTGTACTTTCGTCCAACCAAAAAAATACGGTTTATGAAATCCATTCGACTACTGCTTCTGCTGACCGGTATCATGGCAGCCATTGTATCGACAGCGCAGATGACCCTTCCACCAAGTGGCGCCAACCAGCGTGGTGAAGTTACCCAGTATATGGGCCTGGTGAAGGTCACCATCATTTACAACAGTCCCGATGTTGGCGGCCGGGAGATCTGGGGAAAGCTCGTCCCTTACGGACTGGCCAACCTTAACTTTAACAAAAGCACTGAGCAGAATCCTTCACCGTGGCGGGCTGGTGCCAATGAAAACACCACCATCACGTTCTCCAACGATGTTGAGATAGAAGGAAAGGCTTTGAAAGCCGGGACATACGGATTGCACATGATTCCCGGGGAGCAGGACTGGGTGGTTATTTTCACCAACAGCGCCAGCGCATGGGGAAGTTTTTCATATGTCCCCAGCGATGAAGTACTGAGGGTTACTGTCAAGGCAAAAGCTTGCGATGAGTTCAATGAGTTTCTCACTTACGACTTCGTCGACAGGCTGCAGAACAGCAGCACAGCCAGGTTGAGATGGGAAAAGCTCCAGGTGCCTTTCAAGATTGCTGTTCCCAATGGCGACGCGCTGTATGTTGCTCGCCTGAGGGATGAAATGACAGGCCCCAAGAGTTTTAACTGGCTCAATGTGGTTGCAGCCGCCAACTTCTGTGCGACACGCAAGATTAACCTGGACGAAGCCAACGGCTGGCTGCAGGCTTTGATCGACCGGAACGTGAAGTACTTCCCGATCTACAATGCACGCGGCGCTGTGCTCGTGGCGATGGGTAAGCAACCAGATGCTGATGTGGTGATGAAGGAAGCCATCAACTTGCCAGATGCAACCGCTGGCCAGATTGTTAATTATGGCCGCTCGTTGATCACGGCCAAGCGCGAAAAGGAATCCATGCCGGTATTCGACCTGGCTGTTAAACGTTTCCCTACCAATTCTGTCGCTTTGATGGGAATGGCTCGCGGCCTTTCAGCCACGGGTGACTCCAAGAAGGCGCTCAAGTTTGCCCAGGACGCGCTGAAGAATGAGACTGTCGCTGCCAACAAGACCACCATTGATGGCATGATCAAGAAGCTTGAAAAGGGAGAACCTATCAACTAGATACTAAACCTTTTACGCCAGTCATCGTAAAATCCCCAGCCTATGCCGGGGATTTTCTTTTAACCACTTTTTAACCAAGGCAACCCCAAATACCCTGGACCGACTGCCGTAGGATTAGGTAATGGCCTCCAAAAGGGCTACCTTTACCACGTTTTTGGCAGAATGAAGCCACGGGTTGAGGCCCTTTTCACAGAGAATACCCTCACTTTTTGGAGTATTTTGACCTAAACAGGGCTTTGAGGACTTACGCGAGTAAGTGCCAGGACCCGCCCTCCGTTTCCACGCAACGGATGAACTAAACGGGGATGTATTTGTTATTTAGTGGGTAACCAAACCATGACCAATGGCAAAATCGAACAACGCATTCATCAAGAAACAGAAGGAAGAGGTGCGTAGGAAGAAGCGATTGGAAAAGGAAGAAAAAAGAGAAGAAAGAAAAAAGAATTCAAAGGGAGGAGCGTTAGAGGATATGATTATGTATGTCGACGAGTTCGGCAACTTTACCTCTGAGCCGCCTAAAAATTTCCCGCAAGGGAATCAGTTAAAACAATAAAACCAATTAATTATCAGTACCATGGAAGGAACAGTGAAGTTTTTCAACAACGAGAAAGGATTTGGATTCATCAAGCCGTCAGACTCTTCGGAGGATCTGTTCGTGCACAAGTCTGGTCTCATCGATCAGATTCGTGAAAACGACAAGGTGAAGTTTGAAGTGGAGCGTGGCAAGAAGGGCATGAACGCGGTTCGCGTAGAAGTTATTCAATAACCAGAACTCTCTGTACAGCAAGTAAACAGGGAGTCGGTTTACAAAAGCCGGACTGTTTACTTGCTTTTTTCTTTAAGGGGCCCGTCGCCCCGTGTGTTTGCCTCAAGTCCCTCCGGACATCCGCCTATTACATGGCAAGCACCTTTTTTTAGAGACTTAAAAAGATATCAAGACATGAGACAACTTAAGATAGTCAAGCAAATCACCAACCGTGAAAGTGAATCGCTCGACAAATACCTTACAGAAATTGGCAAAGTGGACCTGATTACCTCAGAACAGGAGGTTGAACTGGCAAAACGCATCAGGGCCGGCGACCAGATCGCGCTGGAGAAACTGGCCATGGCCAACCTGCGATTCGTTGTCTCTGTCGCCAAGCAATATCAAAACAACGGCATGTCCCTGGGCGACCTTATCAACGAGGGAAATGTGGGCCTTATCAAGGCGGCTTCCCGTTTTGATGAGACACGTGGTTTCAAGTTCATCTCATACGCCGTATGGTGGATTCGTCAGTCGATCATGCAAGCGTTGGCTGAACAGTCGCGTATTGTACGCCTGCCGCTGAACCGCGTCGGCTCACTCAACAAAATCAATAAGACATTTTCGGAGCTGGAACAGAAATTTCAGCGCGAGCCTTCTGCAGAAGAGCTGGCAGAAGTCCTCGATATCACCACCGATGAAATCAACAGCAACATGAGGCTCTCGGGCCGCCATGTTTCCGTGGACGCACCCTTTGTACAGGGTGAAGAAAACAGCCTTCTCGATGTACTCGAGAATGAACACTCTGATACACCTGATAACACGCTGATGATGGATTCCCTCCGTCGCGAAGTAAGCCGTGCATTGTCAACATTGCCCCAGCGTGAATCGGATGTCATGACGCTCTATTTTGGCCTTAACGGCCAGCAGGCGCTGACGCTGGAGGAAATTGGCGACAAGTTTGAACTTACACGCGAACGTGTGAGGCAGATCAAAGAGAAGGCCACACGTCGTCTCCGCCAGAATTCACGCAGCAAGGCCCTGAAGACGTATCTCGGCTAGATTCAGGATCAAGCATTATTATTTTTCAAAGACCACCTTGCCATCCATCATGGTGAGTAGTACGGTTGTATTGGCCGTGTTCATCGGATCGATGGTGAACAGGTCCTGAGACAGAATAACAAGGTCAGCGAGGAAACCTTCCCGAAGCTGGCCTTTTGTATTTTCTTCAAAGGATGCATATGCCCCGGCACGGGTGTATGCGAGCAAGGCCTCTCTCATGGAAACTTTCTGCGCCACCACCCATCCTTCAGGCGGAAATCCCTGTGGTGTCCGGCGGTTGACAGCGACATGAATGCCGCGAATAGGACTCATGTCAATGCACGCCGGCCAGTCGCTGCTGAAGACAAGATACGCCCGATGCTGAAGGAGAGAAGCCCAGGCAAAAGCGCGCGGAAGCCGGTCTGCTCCAACGGCGTTTTCCCAAACGCCCATGGAACCCGGATCTGCATGGATCGGCTGCATGGATGCCAGCACACCAAGCTGGTGAAACCGCGGCATGTCGGCGGGTGAAATGTTCTCGATGTGCTCGATGCGATGTCTGCGTGGGCGTGCACCGGATTTCTTCGCCGCATCTTCATATGCACTCAACGCTTCACGGACAGCCCTGTCGCCCAGGGCATGGGTGTAGAGCCTGAAGCCGTCCTGATCAAGTGCCATCACATGTGCACGATACTTGTCCAACGGTATAGCAAAGTCACCTCGGGAAGCCGGCATGTCGGCGTAGGGTTCAAGCATGGCCGCAGTATGTGATTCGATGACGCCATCAAGCATAAATTTGATGGCATCGGCGGTTAGCATGGCGTTCGTGTGGCCGAGGTCTCTTCTGAGAATACGGAAGGATTCAATTTCCTGATCCGTTGTTTCGGGACCCACTGAAAATGCAGCTCCATACCTGACGCTCAATTTCTGTTGTCTAAACAATTCAAGGAATAGGGAAAAACCCTCTACCGTACCATCAGCATTCTGCATGCTTGTGATACCCAGGCTTGCGGCAAGTTGAAGACCCTTGATGAGTGCATCCAGTTTTTCCTGACGCGTTGGTTGAGGAACAAACACTTCGACGAGGTCCTGTGCGCTCTCCAGCAAGGCGCCGGTTGGCTTTCCATCTTTATCAAGAACGACGGTGCCAAATCCCTTCGCCTTGCTGCCGGCATTGACACCGGCTATCTCCATGGCCTTGGCATTGGCCCATGCGCTATGTCCATCATACCCGGTAAGGAAAACGGGCCGGTCTGAAGCAATGCCATTCAAATCAGTATGAGAAGGAAGACCCGAAGGAAACTGTGTGTATTGCCAACCACGGCCGATGATCCATCGCTTACCGGGGTTCGCCTTAGCGAAAGCATTCACAATCTGCACCACATCAGCAGGAGATTTGGCAGGAGTTAGGTCGGCTTCAAAGAGGCCAAGTGACCCGCTGAGCATATGGATATGTGCATCGTTGAATCCGGGAATAACCAGACGCCCTTTCAGGTCAATCGTTCGTGTCTGCTTCCCGGCAAGACGTTGCACCTCGGCGGTTGTTCCGGCCTTTGAAATAAGATTACCCCGAATGGCGAGCGCTTCAACGAAACGCCCATCATCCATTGCTGTCCATACTTTTCCGTTGATAAGGATGATGTCTGCAGGCTGAGCCGTAGTGACCCATGGACCTAAGACAAACATGGCAAGGAACCGAAGGGATGTGATGTAGGATTTCATTACAGAGGTAGTCCGTGCAATGTAATCATTCAGTTTCTGCTACAGCGGTTCAAGATGGCGTTGTTCCTATGGGCAAACGCTAATGCCATCGGTTTACCTGGTTCTACCACCTGCCAAATCCACGTTCAACGCGATCAACTTTTTCATTACCTTACCTTAACTAAAATCACATCATTGGATTATGGCGACGTACAAATTGAAAATCAATGGTAAGGCACTGGAAGCGGATGTGGATGCCGATACACCACTGCTATGGGTCTTGCGTGACAATCTGGGACTGCTGGGAACCAAGTTTGGATGCGGTATTGCGCAATGTGGCGCCTGTACTGTCCACCTGAACGGGGCCGCTGTCAGGGCATGCACGCTGCCTGTTTCTGCCATAGGCGCTGCCGCCATTACGACCATTGAAGGCCTTTCTGAAGGTGGTACGCATCCTGTCCAGCAGGCATGGACGGAAGTGGATGTGCCACAATGCGGCTATTGTCAGGCCGGACAAATCATGACGGCTGCCGCCCTGTTGGCCAAGACCCCTAAGCCAACGTCAAAACAGATTGACGATGCCATGCACCCCAACCTGTGCCGGTGCGGGACCTATCACCGGATACGCGAAGCTGTTACTCTGGCCTCCAACAAAATGAAATAATCATGTCAACTCATACTACAACAAGTCGACGTAACTTCCTGAAAATTAGCGGTACTATAACCAGTGGGCTGTTGCTTGGCTTTAATATGTCAGAAACTGAGGCTGGTGGACTCAGCATCATTGATCCAGAGAATCTCGCGGCGGGAGAGATCCCGTTCAACAGTTACCTCTCCATATCACCAGATGGCTTAATCACCATTTTTTCTCCCAATCCGGAAGTCGGTCAAAACATCAAAACATCATTCCCGATGATTGTGGCCGAGGAACTTGACGCAGACTGGGCACGTGTCCATGTGGTTCAGGCAGCGCTCGATACCAAAAAGTACGAGAGGCAATTGACCGGTGGAAGCGGAGCGATTCCACACTCATGGGAGAGGCTGCGGAAGGCCGGTGCAACAGCCAGGTACTTGTTAACAGAAGCGGCCGCAAAACGCTGGGGTGTACCGGCATCCTCCTTGACAACAGAAAAGAGCGTGGTCACTCACAGCGAAACCAATCGGTCACTTGGGTATGGAGAACTGGCTGCAGAAGCTGCAGCGTTGAGCATCCCTGCTGAGGTCAAGCTGAAAGACAAAAAGGACTTCAAATTGATTGGCACTGCCGTTCGTAACGTAGACAATCAGGATATCATCACTGGCAAGCCCATCTTCGGTATGGACTTCTATCGCGAAGGCATGCTCTTCGCGATGATTCAGCGACCCGTTGCTTTCGGTACTAAAATCAAATCCGTAGATGCCGCGGCTGCCAAAGCCATGCCAGGCATTACTGACGTTGTGACTTTCAAAAACAATGTTGCTGTTGTTGGCAAGTCCACGTGGCAGGTGAACAAGGCTCGGAAGGCGCTGAAGATTGAGTATGAGCCTGATGGCGCTATTGAAAGCACCGCTGATCACGACAGGTTGTTCAAAGAACTGCTTGATAAACCAGAGGCTACGCAACGTCGTAAGGACGGCGATGTGGAAGCAGCGTTCAAGTCTGCGGCCAAGGTTGTCAGGAGCGAGTTCCAATGCCCATTCCTTCCACACAATCCGATGGAGCCCATGAACTTCTTCGCACACGTGCGTGAAGACGGTGTCGAGCTCGTTGGCCCAACGCAGACACCCGACCTTGCCCGCAACGAGACGGCCAAGCTGCTCGGGATTGCACCAGACAAAATCACCCTTGAGCTGACACGCCTTGGTGGCGGGTTTGGCAGGAGATTAAAGGCTGATTATGTACTTGAAGCTGCTGAACTTTCGAGCATCATCAAGGCACCTGTAAAAGTGATCTGGACGCGGGAAGATGACATGGGTGGCGGAAGCTACCGTCCTGCAGTACGATACAGGTTCGAGGCATCCCTGGATGCATCCGGCAATATGACCGGATACCGGCTTCGTGGTGTAGGAATCAACGCGGGTAACAGTACACGGGAAGACAACTTCCCTTCTGGCGCTGTTGACAATTTATTGATTGAATCCATAGAGCATAAGTCACCCATTACGACAGGTGCATGGCGCGCGCCCATCACCAATTTCCTCGCATTCGCTGAACAGTCATTCCTCGATGAAGTAGCTCTCGCTGCAGGCCAGGACCCTGTTCAATTCCGGTTGAAGCTTCTCGATCGTGCCAAAACATCTCCCGTCGGAGCCATCAAGTATGACATCGATAGAATGAAAGGTGTGATTCAGCTTGCTGCAGACAAGTCGGGATGGGGAACACGCAAAGGCCTGTCACAGGGCTTTAGTGTTTATTTTTCTCACCGGTCCTATGTCGCTCAGGTGGCTGATGTTGAAATGAAACAAGGAAAGCCGGTGATACAGAAAATTCATGCCGCTGTTGATTGCGGTATTGTGGTTAATCAAAGTGGTGCGCGGCAACAGGTCAGGGGAGGTGTCGTTGATGGTATGGGACATGCCATGTTCAGCAACCTCACCTTCAAGGATGGCGCTGCTGAGCAGAGAAACTTCAATGCCTTCAGGCTGATCCGCTTAAAAGAAGTTCCAGAAGTGGATGTGCACTTTGTTGACAATGGCATTGATCCTACTGGCCTTGGTGAACCTGCTCTTCCGCCTACAGGAGCTGCGGTATCAAATGCCATCTTCAAAGCAACGGGCAAGCGATTGCGCAGTCAGCCGTTTGTCCTGCAGGAAGAGTTGAAAGGTGTGAAGCTGGGAGAGAGGATGTAAGGCATTTTTTAAAGCCTGAAAGCACATCTCCACTTCATGACATCACGAAGATCCTTTATACAAAAGACCGGTTTATTAACTGGCGCCACGCTTTTACATGGCATAACGGAGGCCATGCCTCAGGCTCCTGTGTCATTGGGTGAGGACATCCGTAGCCAGTTGCTCGTTCCTGAAGGAAAAATATACCTGAACACCGGGAGTCTGGGCCCAAGTCCCCGGGCCGTACTCGACACGGTGGTTAACGCCATGTGGACCCTGGAGAAGGATCCGGTGTCGGAGAACTGGGGTCGTCTTGGTACTGAGATGGAAGGGGTAAGGAAAAAAGTAGGTGATTTCATTCACGCAGAGCCTTCCGAAGTGCTGCTGACACGGAACACAACGGAGGGACTTAACCTGATCTGCCAGGTTCTACCCCTTGAGAAGGACGATGAAATCATCACCACAACGCTTGAACATGGTGGTGGTGAAGTTGGTCTCGAATTTCTCGAGTTGACCAAGGGAGCACGTATAAAGAAAGTGACTCTGCCTCTACCACCTGAGCGTGAGGATGAGATTGTATCTGCGGTTGTCAATGCCATGACGCCGCGCACAAAGCTCGTCATGCTCAGTCATGTTAATACGGTGACGGGTATGGTCATGCCATTGGCAGAAATTGCCAAAGTCACTTCAGCACGAGGCATCTTCTTGATGGTCGATGGTGCACAAGCACCCGGCCTCATTCCAATCGATGTGAAAGCCATAGGCGCTGACGCGTACGCCAGCAGTGGTCACAAATGGTTGCTAGGGCCGAAGGAAACAGGTTTTCTATATATCAGAAAAGGGTTCCCCTCCAGGGTGCCACCGGTGTTTACGCTGTCGGGACTTGACGCGTATTCAAAATCATCAGGCACACGCAATGTTGCAACGATGATGGGTCTTGGGGCTGCCATTGATTGGCACACGGCATTGAATCCCGCGCAGTCGGCGGCGTATTGTATGGATCTGAGAAAATACTGTGATGCCGGACTTCGAAAGATGAACGGCCTTCGCATGTTAAGTCCCGAAAACCCAAAGCTTGCCACGGGCATTGTCAGTTTCGAATTGAACAATGTAAAGAATACCGATGTCTACGCTTCATTAAGGGAAAAGAACATCATCGTAAAAGTGTTGCCTCAACACAATGCCATCAGGATTTCATGCCACATTTTCGTCAGCAAGGCTAACATTGACGGACTCCTTAAAGCACTCCAACCACTACTCAGCTGACCTTTACCATGAAGCATGCGTTGCGAAACTTCCTGTTGGGGTCTGAGAGGATTCCTTCGCGAGTAGAGTACAAGTTTGCCATGCTGCGTGGGGAGTTCGCACTCATCATATTTTCGGTTGCTACCTTTTATGTTGTTCTGGACTGGTCAAACAACGTGTTTGCCTTCATGCCATGGTATGGTGTGATGTTTGTCATCGGGGCCGTCGTAATTATCCTTAACAGAAATGGATTTTACGGCGCAGCCAATCTTTGCATCCTTCTGCCGGTTAATGCCCTGGTGTACATGTTTGCCGACGTTGACCAGCCACAGGGCGGCGTTTATTTCTTTTTTCTCAATGCATCGGTGGCCGGCCTCATACTCTTCAGTGATCATCCAAGGGCTACACAACTTGCTTTTGGTTTTCTCCCAATAGGGCTTGGCCTTTTTGCCAGGCTATACGACACCAACCTGATCGCGCCACCTTTACGGACGCCTGAAATTACTCAGATCAATTTCCTGGCCAACTTCGCCATCGGTCTTTTGTCCTCCATCTTCATTGTCCAGTTTGTCATTTCAAGAAACCGGGAGTCGGAGCGCTCACTCATTGCCAGTGAGCAAGCCATGATCAAGGCATCAGAGGATCTGAAGCAAAGTGAAGAACGATATTCCCTTGCACTCAAAGGAAGCAGGGCCGGCATATACGAATGGGATGTGGCCAGAAACAAGGTTCAGGTGAGTGATCATTGGAAAGTACTGCTTGGGTATGGTCCTGGTGAAACAGTACACGTCTCCCTGGAGACCTTCCTCGACATGGTACATCCCGATGACGTACAGCGTACTTCGGAATCCATTCAACGTCACATGCGTGACCATACGCCGTATCAGAATGAAGTGAGGTTGCGAACAAAAGGCGGGGTTTTCAAATGGTTCCAGGATACTGGCATAGGCAAGACAGATCATCAGGGTAATCTCACTGTAGTGATCGGTTCCATCATTGACATTGATGAACGCAAGCAGGCCGAGGCAAAGATCTTATCTCAGAACGACCTCCTGGCCAAAGCCAACAAGGAGCTGGACTATTTTGTTTACAGTGTCTCTCATGACCTCCGCGCACCCTTGAGCTCCATCCTTGGCCTCACATCGATTTATCCAATGGCGAAGGATGACGGAGAACGGCAGGAGATCATCAAGATGGTCAGTGACAGGGCCCAGGTGCTCGATGCATTTATCCGGGAAGTGCTGGACTACTCCAGAAATTCACGGCTCGAACTTACTGTGCAGCGATTTAAGCTGATCGACGTGGTTCATGAGGTGTTGTATGGCCTCAAACACATGGATGGTTTCAGTGCAACGAGCATCTATGTAGAAATTCCCACTGAATTGGAAATTGTAACCGACCGTGAGCGATCAAAGGTGGTCTTCTCCAACCTGTTTGCCAATGCGATTCATTATCGTGATCATGGCAAGCAATCCTTTGTCAAGATCAACGCCTTTGCTGACAACGGTCATGTACTGATGGACATTGAGGATAATGGAATTGGAATCAAGCCTGAGCACCATCAGCGCATCTTTGACATGTTCTACAAGGCTCATGATCATTCAAAGGGTACCGGATTGGGATTGTACATTGTGCGGGAAACGTTGCAGCGATTGAAAGGTGAAATCGATGTGAGGTCGGAGTATGGCAAGGGAACTTTGTTTCGAATACGCATACAATCACAGGACGTAGCATAGCCAATTGAGATGACTAACCGTATATACACCCAAGGTCTAATGCGCATGTTAAAATCTTTCATTATTGTCGTCCTCCTTTACCCGATATCCTTCATTGCAGACGGGCAAACAGCCAAGGCGTGGTATAAGGGAAATCTTCATACCCATTCTTACTGGAGTGATGGCGATGAGTTTCCGGAAATGATCATGGATTGGTACAAAAGTCATGGCTATCAGTTTGTCGGCCTTTCAGACCACAACATACTGGCAGCAGTAGAGAAGTGGGTAAAGATTACGCGGAGCAATTTGTACGAAGAGGCCTTTGCCAATTATCTCAATAAATATGGAGCCACCTGGGTGAAATATAAGAAGGACAGCGGGCGGGTCAGTGCTCAGCTAAAGACACTGGAGGAGTACAGGCCATTGTTTGAGGATCGGTCTTTCCTCATTCTTAAATCGGAGGAAATAACATCAAAACTTGGCGAGATGCATATTCATGTCAATGCCACGAACGTTCAGACGGTCATCGGAAGGCAGACAGGATCAACCGTCGCCGAGATTATGCAGAAATCTGTGGACGCAGTCCTGGCCCAGCGAAAAGCGACAGGTATTCCCATGTTCCCCCACATTAATCATCCCAACTTCTTTTACAGCATCACCTTACAGGATCTCATTGATCTGCGGGGGGAGCAGTTTTTTGAAGTGTATAACGGTCATCCGCTGGTGAACAATTATGGAGATTCACTCCATCCAGGTACGGAGGTCATGTGGGATAAGATCAACATCGCATATAGAAACAGGGGTCAGACACTGATGTATGGTCTTGCCACCGATGACAGCCATAACTATCATCAATTTGGAAGCACCTACAGCAACGCTGGCCGCGGTTGGGTGATGGTGTATGCCGATGCGCTGACACCGGCATCATTGATTGCAGCGCTTGAGTCGGGAGACTTCTATGCTTCGACAGGTGTAACCCTGGAATCCATCAGCGTGAAAGCAACACCAGCTTCAAAGAGCCTGGAATTGAAAGTAAAACAGGAAGAAGGTGTGACATACACCATCGAGTTCATCGGTGCGAGGAAAGCAGATAAGGAGGCCAAGGTTCTTCAATCCATTAAAGGCGCTCAGGCTTCCTTTTCGTTTAACAATGATTACTTGTTTGTCCGTGGAAGGGTAACATCATCAAAATTGAAGCCCAACCCATTCCAGGATAAGGATGTTGAGATGGCATGGACTCAGCCGGTGTTTCAAAAGTAGAACGATGAATGAGATCATCGATCATTTGCAGGCATCCATTCAGGATGAAGTATTCTCAAAATCGGAGAAGAAAGACCTCAAGACGCTGATCGCTGAACACAACCTTGACAGTGATCAGCTTCACTTTCTTAGGAGTAAAGTATACGAACTTGCCGAGGGCAGGGCCACACCCTCCAACTATGCGTTTATCCTGGCATGGATGAAGAATGCTCTCAATGCGCTGCTTCCAACTTCTTCACAACCACATTCCGAGGCATTCTTCAGTCCTGGTGATGATTGCAGAAAGGCCATCATTCAGGCCATCGGTGGCTCACAACGACGGATCGATATCTGTGTATTCACCATCAGCGATGATGCAATCACCAGTGCCATCCTTGTGGCACACAAAAAAGGTGTTCCGATCAAGATCATCACTGACAATGACAAGTCTGAGGACGTCGGATCAGACATTGACCGCCTGGCGCATGAAGGAGTAGCTGTCAGGGTTGACCGCACCTCCAATCACATGCACCACAAGTTCATGGTGGTCGACGATAGTCAGGTGATCACCGGCAGTTATAACTGGACGCTGAGTGCCGCCAAGTTCAATCACGAAAATATTCTCCTCACCCGCGAAGCAGGCATCATCAAAGCATACGTTGATGAATTCAACATGTTGTGGGGCAAGATGGAGAAACTTGGAAGAGGTTAGATGTCATTCACCATCCTTGATGCCTCATCGATTTTATTTTACTTTGTGGCAAGTCAATAAACCGAGACTACATGATCAAAAGACTCTCATTGCTCTTTCTGATGGCCGTATGTTCAATGGCTGCGTTTGCGCAGGCAGTGCCGGAATCAGCCTTCCAGGACCTGAACCATCGGATGATTGGTCCGTTTCGCGCTGGCCGCACGGTCGGTGCAGTTGGAGTCGCCAACCAACCCAACGTTTTCTACATAGGTGTCAACAATGGTGGCGTCTGGAAGACCGATGACTATGGCCGCACCTGGAGGCCCATCTTCGATCATGAGTCAACAGGGTCTATTGGCGACATAGGGATTTCCAACTCTCATCCCAATACACTTTATGTGGGAACCGGCGAGGGATTGCATCGACCGGATTTATCCGTTGGTGATGGCATGTTCAAATCCACTGATGGAGGAAAAACATGGACACATATCGGACTGGATGATGTTCAGCAGATTGCGCGCGTGATCGTTCACCCGACCAATCCCGAAATTGTATTTGTTGCGGCCCTCGGCCACCCATATGGTACCAATGAGATGCGGGGAGTTTTTCGTTCCAAGGATGGAGGAAAGTCCTGGGAGAAGGTGCTGTACATCAACAACCGCACAGGATGTGTGCAAGTGGAGATGGATCCTCAGTCGCCCTTTATCCTTTTTGCCAATATGTGGGAACATCAGGAGGGCCCATGGGAGAATGGTTCTTTCTCCGGTACCAACAGCGGGATGTACAAGTCTACAGATGGCGGGACAACCTGGAAGAAGATTGAACGGGGCTTGCCGGGAGCAGCCCAGGGCTTAGGCAGGATTGGCGTTGGGATCTCGCATGTTCACTCCAGCAGGATGTATGCTACGGTAGATGCTCGCGAGAATGGCGGCATATACAGGAGTGACGACAACGGCGAAAGCTGGCTGAAAGTCACCGACGACCGCCGGCTTTGGGGCCGTGGCAGTGACTTCGCTGAAATCCGAGTTCACCCCAATTATCCTGACCTGCTTTATGTTGCCAACGTTGCTGCGTACAAGTCCATGGACGCCGGAAAAACCTGGAAGTCGATCAAGGGCGCCCCGGGGGGAGATGATTATCACAGGATATGGATCAACCCCAGCCAGCCCGATATCATGTTGTTTGCTGCCGACCAGGGCGCCACGATCACTGTGAATGGAGGCAGAACGTGGAGCTCATGGTATAACCAACCGACGGCGCAGCTCTATCATGTGTCCACCGACAATCAATTTCCTTATACCGTTTATGGCGGTCAGCAGGAGAGCGGGGCGATTGCTGTTTCAAGTCGTGGACCCGGTGGTCAGATTTCCTTTCGCGACTGGATGGGTGTTGGCGCTGACGAATATGCCTACGTTGCTCCCGATCCAAAAAATCCAGACATCGTCTACGGCGGCCGCGTGGTGAAGTTCAACAAGAAAACCGGCCAAACTCAAAATGTTGCTCCCGAGGCGCTGCGGTCTGGCAAGTACAGAATGCTACGCACGCTTCCATTGATGTTTCACCCCGCCAACCCTGATCAATTGCTCTTTGCCACCAATGTGCTTTGGAGTACGACCACCGGCGGCCAGTCATGGGAAATCATCAGCCCTGACCTTACCAGGGCTCAGCCGGAAATTCCAGCCATTGTTGGAGACTACAAGACCGAAGCCATGAAGACAATGCCAAGGAGAGCTGTTATTTATTCTGTGGCGCCATCACCAATGAATCAAAAGGTCATCTGGGCAGGCACGGACGATGGACTGGTTCAGTTGACAACCGATGGAGGCCAAAGTTGGAAAGACGTGACGCCTCCAGGACTTTCATCATGGGACAAAATCTCTCAGATCGATGCGGGACATTTCGATGCACGTACCGCTTATATCTCCGTGACAGCGATGCGCAAGGATGACATGAAGCCTCATATTTTCAAGACACACGACAGTGGTGTGACATGGACCAAGATTGTCAATGGCCTCCCGCCATCAGGACCTGTCAATGCAGTAAGGGAAGACAAAAAGCAGCGCGGGTTGTTGTTTGCCGGTACCGAGCGTGAAGTCTGTTTCTCCGTAGATGACGGAGCCAACTGGCAATCCCTGCGTAGGAACATGCCGGCGACATCCATTCGCGACATCGTCTTGCAGGATGATGATCTCGTTATTGGTACCCATGGAAGGTCAATATGGATCCTCGATGGTATCGGGCCTTTGAGGGAAGTAGCGGAAGCGCTGCGCTCACCTGATCCCTATTTGTTTTCTCCTTCACTCGCGACACGGGTGAGGTTCAACATGTTTCTGGATACGCCATTGCCGCCTGAGGAACCCACAGGACAAAACCCACCTGAAGGTGTGGCCATCGATTATTATCTGCGGGAGGGCGCCAAGGAAGTGAAGCTGGAAATTCTGGACCCATCCGGGAAAGCCGTACGCACCTATACCAGCAGAGACCTGCTTGAGAGACTTGACTCCACCAGGATTGGCCATCCAACATATTGGATAAGGAAAAACAAAGGCGTGCAAATACTGCCGGGACATCACAGGTTCTACTGGGACCTTAGACATGAAGACCCCCGCGGAGCAGACAGGGGCTTTGCGATAGCAGCTGTTTTGGGCAATACACCCAGCGGCCCTGTAGGTCCATATGTACATCCGGGTAAGTACACCGTCCGGTTGACTGCCGATGACAAGGTGCAGTCGAGGAGCATGGATGTCAGGATTGATCCAAGGGTGACAGCAGATGAGGCAGCGATCCGCAAACAATCGGATCTCTCTATGCAGGTGTATGATCATTACAACAGGCTTCAGTTAATCAGAGAAGAACTTGATGTGATGGTCAATGACAAGGCAAAGAAGTGGAAGAAAGGTCAACGGGAGGCTTTGGTGGCATTGAGGGGTACAGGAGACCCTGATGGAGGAGACTTCCTTTATGGAAGCATTACAGAGTCGTCATTGGATAAAGAAACCATGGTTGGGCTTCAACATAAGTTATTGTTCATGCTTGCTGTACTTCAAAGTGCTGATGCGGCGCCAACTCAAGCGGCCACCGATGGTGTGAAGAAACTGAACCAGCGCGCCGTTGAGCTGGATGCTGCATGGAAGAAATTGATCGGGACGAAGTAATTGACATCATGACCAAGGGATTATGCAGTTAATGATTGATATTATGGGATGGGTAGGTTCAGTCCTGGTGATTGCTGCCTACGGACTCAACAGCTACCAGAAGCTTGCTTCAGACTCTTTGGCCTTCCTGGCCCTGAATTTCACGGGCGGTGTGTTGTTGATCATTTACTCCGCATTTCATGGAGCCTTTGCCAATACATTTATCAATGTGGTGTGGGTGATCATTGCCGTTCCTGCGCTGATCCGATACTTTGCCCGGAAAGCCGGCTGATGATTATTCCGGTTTGATGCCGAAAGTACTGTAGACCGATTCCACGGCTTCCTTGTTGTCAGAAAGCACAAGCAGGTGATCGCCGGCTTCCATGATGGTGTCACCGCTGGGGTGGATGTACTTTTTCCCTCGATGAATAAGTACAATCAATGCCGATTTGGGAAGGTTGAGTTGGACAATCGGCCTTCCGACGACTGGTGAATTTTCCAACAGGTCTACCTCCATCAATTCTGACTTCGAGTTCTCTTTTAATTCAAGGTCGAGCGGGAATTTGCGCTTTACCTTTTCTGGAACGCCGACATGGAGCCATTTGGCCACCAGGGATAAGGTAGCCCCCTGCAAGACAACGGAAGAAACGGAGATAAAGAAGACAAGGTTAAAAATCGTGTTGGCGTAGTGCACTCCGGCAAGCAGGGGATAGGTAGCAAACACAATAGGTGCAGCCCCGCGAAGTCCAACCCACGATACGAACAGCCTCTTTCTGAAATTGAGATCTGTAGCCCTTGACAATGAGATAAAGACGGAGATGGGGCGGGCGACAAGCATGAGGAAGACGGAGATGACGATGCCGTGACCGATGATGGGTACGATCTGGGAAGGAAAGACCAGCAGGCCCAGGGTAAGGAACATGAGAATCTGCATGAGCCACGCCTGGCCGTCGAAAAACTTGATGAGACTTTTCTTATGAATGATGTTGCTGCTGCCCAGGAGCATCGCCGCCGCGTACACAGCAAGAAACCCGTTGCCCCCGATAAAATCTGTAAAGGAGTATGTGAAGAATACCAGGGAAAGAACAAGTACCGGATAAAGACCGTCAACATCCAGTTTGATCCTGTTAACGATAAGGATCATCAGTTTGCCAGAGCCATAGCCGCACATGGCGCCAAGCACCATTCCCTTGATGAATTTTGGCACCATGAGCAGGATGGAAGTCTCCGGGTGATTGACAATTTCGATGAAGCTGATGGTGAGGAAATAGGCCATGGCATCATTGCTGCCGCTTTCAAACTCAAGCAGGGGCCTGAGTGTACCTTTGAGCCCCACATTTCTTGTACGAAGAATAGAAAACACCGCTGCAGCGTCGGTGGAAGAGACGATAGCTCCCAGCAGCATGCCTTCAGCGATCGTATAGCCCATCACCCACGATGTGAATAAACCCACAAGGATGGCCGTGATGAATACGCCGATGGTAGAGAGTGCTATGCCGTTTCTGAGCACGGGCCTGATGGCTTCTATTTTTGTATCCAGGCCGCCAGAGAAGAGGATCAATGTGAGGGCGACCACACCCATGAATTGCGAAGTGCCGGGGTCATCAAAATAGATTCCCCCTGGGCCCTCCGAGCCGGCAAGCATACCCACGACAAGAAATAGTATCAATGTGGGTATGCCAAACTTGAAGGACGTCTTGCTCGCCACAATGCTGACGAAGAGCAAGATCGATCCTAAAAGTAAGATGTTCTCTGCCGACAGGGTCATGGTGTGAATATAGGGCTATATCGCTGACATTACCAGCAGTATAATGACAAATGCAGCCATGAGGTAGACAAACCAAAGCCGCTTGATGAGTTCAATGATCGTTTTCATGTTTAAGAAATTAGAAATGATTATAAGCTATGACAAAACGGTTTTGCCACAGAGAATGAGAACACGAAACAGATGATTGACTAGGGCGCGTTGATGGTTGTGTGCGCGTAGAATGGATTGCGTTCGAACGCGCTGGCCTGATGCTGCCTGACGGCAACATCGGATATTGTTTGAACAAGCACAAAGAACTCCGTGCCTTTGAAAAAAACCTGAACCTGTTTGCCTGTCGGATCGGTCGAACCTGACTTGACGACATCCAACTGGAGGACAAATTGTTCAGTCGCCTGTTTTCCCTGGCGATAGGCCAGACTTGAAACGTCGGCACTGTAGGCAGGTGTAAAAATCCATACCAGCAAAACCAGGATAATGCCCGTCGACATTGACTTGACCCGTTTTGCTCTATGTGAATTCACACTTGTCATGCGTGCAAAATTAGCAAAATGGCGTTTATGATTGAGCCTGATGCTTCACCCTCACGGTTTACTTGCATCATCGTTGATCAGGTTCAGTTGTTCTTCGATAAGGGCATTGAGTTTGCCAATGTCTTCCGCATAACTGTTTGTTTGCTCTGTAGCAGCCTTTTCAATCATCCGGTAACTCTGGATTCTCAGTTGATAGTATTGGTTGAGCAACTCATGTCGCGTCTTCAAAGCATCCGGCAGGCCAGGGGTCACGTCAAGCTCCTTTAGCAACTCCAGGTTCTTCTCCCAGTTGGGAATTCCCTGATTACGGACAAACTCAACAAACTTATCGGTTCCAAGGGTAGGATCAATTTGGAACAGCTGCAGTGCTTGTGCTTCATTCTGGCTGAGTTGAGCGGCCCTCTTGTCGTATAGCTCAGCGTCAAATGATGGCTGTTGGTAGAGAACAAAACAGAAAATTGCGGCAAAGATGACGACCATGCACGCGAACCCGATGCCGGCAGCACGCCAGGCTGAATGGAACTTTCCGTTCTGCTCCTTGTGTGCCTTGATTTCCTTGCCCTGGAATTTCTCCACCAGCGCGTACGTGAGCCCGGTATAGAGCGCCGGAAGCGCCATGTTGGGAATCTTCGACGAGATTTCGTCAGGGAGCATAAAAAGGAGAATGAACATGCCCAGCGTGACGGCGATCCCGAGCACCAGGGAATACATACCTGCCTTCTCCTTGCCCAAGTAAATAAAGTTCTGCCTGATCAGTATGGCTCCGGCTGCAGGCGAGCCCAAAAAAGTCGCGATCCCGATCGATCGATGGGAGTAAAGCTGTGCCGGCAAATCACTCATACCTGACGGGCCCTACTTTTTGATTTCCACTTTGCCCGCGTTGGGAAGCATCTGCGGTTGCTTGAAATCCTCCTTCGTGACATCGGACTCTTTGCCCAGGTACATCCAGTTGATGGAATTGGAATATTTCCTGAATGCCTTGTTCATGTCATCCACGCTCACCTTTTCCACAGCGGTCATGAAATTCTCGAACCCTTTCCAACTGCCACCCACTTCGTTTACTCCGATCGCAAGGCTTTGCGCGCCGTTGGTTTCCAGTCGTGAATAGTGGTTGGTGAGGAATTCCTCCTTCTTATCTTTTAATTCCTTTTCCTTGAACCCATTGTTCTTGACATCGTTGATCTGATCAATCATCACTTGCAAGGCCTCCTTGGGTTTGGTTGACGATGCATAGAAGACCGCTTGCGGGTTGTGAACAATGCTGCTGTTGAAGTATGCGGACGGCGCATATGTCAGGCTTCGCTTGGTGCGAAGCTCAAGGAAGAACTTGTCGTACATGATCGACATGGCCACGCGCATGGGAACGGCGTCGGTTTCTGCGAGTGCAGGCACAGACATCGTACCGCGGATGTAGTTCGTTGCGATGTCCCTGTTCTCGATGGTCACGCCGGCCTGTATCTCCGTACGAGGTTCCACCTTTGCCGCCTGCCCAACGGACAACGAGGACATGGTTGCGTTGATCTTGGCCGTGATATCGGCCTCCGTGACATTACCGACGACAACAATAAAGCAGTTGCTCTTGCTGATGACTTTGGCGATCTGGGCCTTAACATCTTCCAGCGTTATCTTCTCAAGACTGCTGGCCGAACCGCCGGGAATTTTGGCATAGTTCCTTCCAGCGTAACTCACTTCCATACTCTTGTCTTCGACATAGTGATCAGGGTCAGCTTCTTCTTCCTTTGCACCGGCAATCACTTTTCCCTTGATGAGATCAAATCCCTGCTGATCCAGGCGTGGTTGCGTGATGACATCGGCAAACAGATTCCAGGACTCATTCCAATAGCCGGCGACACAGGAGACGCTGATCTGGCTATAGTCGTAGCTGCTGGAAAATCCTATCTCCGTTCCAATGCGCTCCTGGGCGGTTGCAAAGTCTGTCATGGACAGTTTTTTTGTTCCGCCTTCCGTTGCCACAGCAAGGGCCAGCGATTCAACACCTTCTTTCTCCTTGGCGTAATTGGCTGTGCCGCCGCGAATGAAAAACCGTGCGCTGACAATTTCTTTCACAGATGGTTTAAAAATCACTTTAATTCCCGCGACAGAGAATTCCTTGATTTTAACCTCCTCGGCGGGAGCAAAGCTGAGCAGGCAAAAGCATCCCAGCAGCATATAGGCATATTTCGTGTGCTTCATGGTCTTCATGTTTTGATGTGGTCTATTTCTTCAATGATGCTTCCAATGCCGGCTTTCCTTCTTTCGTGGTGAGAACACCTGTGAGATGAGGCTTGCCCTGGATGTACTTTGTCACGTATTCCTTGATATCAGCGCGCGTCACCTTCTTGAGGTTGGCGACGTAGTCGGTATAATATCCGATCGACGCAGAAGCCCACCAGTATGTCACCGTGTGGATAAATTGCGAAGTTTGTTCTCTTGACCGCGCATCAGAGATAGCAAGTTGCGTCTTTGCCGTCTCCAGTTGCTCATCGGTAAAATAGTCATCGCGCGACCACATGGTGATTTGTTCTTCGAGCTTGGCCATGGCTTCCTTTACCTTGGCCGGATTGGGCACAAGGATCAGGTTGATGGGACCTACATACTTGCAGGTGCTGTAATTGATGTTTGCATAGAATGCAAGCCCTGACTCAACCAGATCCTGCTGGAACTTGGAAGACTTCTGCTGAACAATGAAACTGAATACATCGGCCGCGTAGGTGGCCTTCAGGTCATGCCGTGTGTCAGGACCATGCCAGGCCTGGAGGATGATGTTGTTGCGGGCGTTCGGGTTTTCAGTGAAAAAGAGTTCTGACTGTGTTAGTGGTTTGAATTCAGGGATCGGATACTTGGCGAAGGGATCGAAGCCCGAGTTCGGCCAGCTCTCGAAAATGGCTGCCGCTTTCTTGAAAACTTCGTCGTGATTCGCATCGCCGGCAATCACGAGGATGCTGTTGTTGGGATGATAATATTTCTGCTGAATCACCTGCATCTTGGCCGTAGTTGCGGTCAGAATAATGTTGTGGTCGCCAATCACATTCTTGCGGCTGTAGTTTTCTCCCCATAGTTTCCTGTCCATGTCGTTGAACAACCAGAATGTAGGATTGGATTCAGCCCGCTGAAATTCACCGTCAACAACGGGATTCTCATTTTTCATTTCCTTTTCGTCGAAGAGCGGGTAACGGATGGCGGAGTTCATGAATTCCAGCCCTTCATTGATGAATTTCTTGTTCAGCGTAAAGAAGTAATTCACCCGTTCATTGGACGTTGTTCCATTCCATTGCATACCCAGTTCATTGGTGCGGTTCAGAAATGCTTCCTGATTGGGAATATCCTTGTTGGCCTTAAAGAACATATGCTCATAGAGGTGGGAGAGGCCGTTGTATTCCGGTGATTCAGTGTATGATCCATTCTTCACACAGATCTCCACGGTGACCAGGGGTACGGTGCGGTCTTCAATCACAAGAACTTCCAGGCCGTTCTTGAGTTTGGTGAGAAAGAAATTCGATGGGAGGGTTTGCCCACTGGCAACAGTACCAAGCGCCAACAGGCAGACAAGGGCTAATAATTTCTTCATTGTATCAATGGTTTAGTAAGCAGGAATGGAAAGTTACCTTTTTACTCCCAATCCTCTTGGTGGTCGTGGTGAAAAAAATCAGCCTGTGACTGTCACCGTTTGGTGAATTTGACCTTTGAATAGGGCTCAAATCCTTTTCCGGGAGATGCAAGTTCAAAGACCTCTTCAAATTCCTTTTCTCCAAAACGGTACGTTTCCCTTGCCCTCCAGCCTTTTGGAATATTGACAATGTTTTCGGTGACGAAGACCATCGTTTTCTTGTCCGGTGAAATGGATTCCAGCACGTAGTCGTTGGCAAATCCCTCCACATGCAGCTGGCGAAGCAAGAACGTCTTTCGGTTGAGGTCATAGATGATGTACCCGATATCTTCGTGCACTTCACCCTTGGGATGTTTTTCCGTAGGAGCGTAGGTCGATTTGTTCCTGATCTCAATAAAGTTGCCTGCAAGAACCAGCTTGTATGACCGCTCATACTTGCCGATGCCTGGCTCACCTCCGCCTGTCCCTTTCCATGATCCCAGAAGTGCCTTCACGGGAGCCCAGATGCTGTCACGCCTGGAAGCTTGTCCGGCAGCAGATAAGCTGACGGCGGTTATAGCCATGAGCATCATGGCTTTCTTTAATTTTATCATCTTATGCTTTGGGTTTAATCGCAATCTGTCCGGTGGCCAAACCGGATCTTATGCCCATCGGGGTCTTCGACGAGCATTTCACGCATGTTCCATGGATAGTCCTGGGGCTCACTGAGTATCTTGGCTCCCTTGTCTTTTATTTTTGCATAATACTCATCCACATTGTCGACGTTGATAGCAAGCCATGTGCCCGGTTGACCCTGGCCGTCTTTACAAAAAAAGACATCGACACGGTCTTTGCTGACACCTCCAAATGTGGGAGGCGTTTCCCACTCCCAATGGTCTTCAAAGGCAAGCTGTTCCACATAATAGGCGATGCTCCTGCCCACGTCTTTTGAATAAAGAATCGTCACAGCACTTTCGAATTTCATATCAAATCGCTTTCAAGGTTTTAAAACGAACCCAAATTAATTCTTGCTCCTAACGTCTTACCGACTTCCGATTACCGACCTACTGATTACTTCTTACCTCTTACCTCTTACCTCTTACCTCTTACTTCTTACCTCTTACTTCTCACCTCTACCAATCCGGCTTTCCTTTACTCCGTGGCTTGGTTGCCTTGCGCTTATTTTGCTGGAGATATTGAATCTCCTGATTCTTCATCGCTTCGAGCACCATTTTGGCCTTCTCTTCACTGATCTTCATTTCCTTCAGTTTATCCGAGGAGGGCTGATTTTCCTTTTTGTCCTGGTCTTTGTCTTGTTGTTCTTTTTTCTCTTGCTCCTGCTTCTCCTTGTTTTCCTGATCTTTCTTTTCCTGATCCTGTTTCTCTTTTTGCTCTTTGTCTTTTTTCTGCTGGTCCTTCTTCTGTTGATCTTCCTTGTTCTTCTGATCCTTATTGTCTTTCTGGTCTTTATTGTCTTTCTGTTCCTTTTGATCCTTGTTCTGATCATCTTTTTTCTGCTGTTCCTGCTTCTTCTGTTCTTCCAGTTTTTTCTTCACCATTTCATAGTTGTAGCTGGCTTCCTCGTTTTTGGGATTTGCCTTGAGCGCGTTCTTGAAATATTGGAGCGCTTCTTCCAGTTTGCCTTGCCTGTGGGCGAGGATACCCAACTGCTGATGGCTTATTGATTTGTATGATGGGTTGGCACTATTGGTCATGGACAGGTACGCATGCTGAGCCTGCACCGTATCATTGAGGTGAAAATAGGAGTGAGCGAGGTTCATGGAGACTTCATCCTCTTTAACCCCAAGCGAGTCGGTTAGTGTGCGGTACTGTTCAGCAGCTGTCTTATAGTCGCCGCGCTCGTAAGATTCCTTCGCCTTGTTCTTGGCCGCATTGGCCTTACCGATCTTGGTCGGATCGATCAGCAGGGTAAGCAGGATGAGGAAAAGGTATTTCATATCGTTACCGTACGAACACTCAATAATATATCCAGCACCAGCAATGCCATGGCAGTGAGGAGGAAGTAAAAGTACCGATTGGCGGACACATCCACGAGCCGTGCATCACGTATTTCGCCTTCAATCTTGCTGATGGTGTTGATGAGTCTTGAAACGTCGTTTCCGGAATCATTGATTTCAAAGTATTGCCCTCCTGTCTGACTGGCCAGTTTCTTCAGCGATGTTGCATTGAGTTTGGAAATGACCGGGTTGCCCTCTTTGTCGGTTTTCACGCTGCGCCCGGCATAGATCTGGCTTCCTCGTTCGGTTCCGATGCCAAGCGTAAATAACTTGATGTCCTTGTCGGCAATTTCTTTGGATATTTCTTCCGTATCGTCACCGAAGTCTTCTCCGTCGCTGATGAGGATGATCACCTTTGATTTCTGATCGGTTCTCGATTCTGATTCATCATTGAGTTTCTGCTGAGCCATTTTCAGCGGTGGGCCGAAATCCGTACCTGATGAAGGGACAAGGCTTGTATTCATGGTCTCAATAAAGAGGTTCAGTGCATTCTGGTCATAGGTGAGTGGGCACTGCATAAAGGACTCTGACGAAAAGATGATGATCCCAAGCCGGTCACTATTAAACGCCTCGACGACCTTTTTTAGTTCAAACTTGATTTTTTCCAGCCGGCTGGGCTGGATGTCGAATGCGTCCATGGATTTGGACAGGTCAACGCAGATCATAATGTCCTTTCCAACGGACTGTACTTCGCGTTTGGCTTCTCCAAACGATGGTCCCAGGTAGACGATGATCAGGAGGGCGAAAAAGGCAGTGCGAAGGACCAGTTTGACAAGAACAGAAGAGAAAGGAGAATGCAGCGTGCGGCTGATCCTGACCATGCGGATGATGTAGAGGGTGTAAAAGATGACAAAGGCGGCGAGAAGGACAAGCTCAACCCCACTGAACGGACGAAACCAACTCATTGCTTCCTTGTAATAATCACTGAGGATCAAAATTAGCCATCAATTTCACGTTATCAAATTGATCTCTGGGGATAGCCGCCCTGACATAACGGTTCATGGTAGAAATATATACGTGTTCCATTATATTTGCGCCCTGTTTCAGGAGAAGTGGGTGAGTGGCTGAAACCAACAGTTTGCTAAACTGTCGTACGGGTTAAACTGTACCGGGGGTTCGAATCCCCCCTTCTCCGCGCAGCAATCCCAGGCATTGTCAGGGTCCGGTAGCTCAACTGGATAGAGCATCAGCCTTCTAAGCTGACGGTTCCGAGTTCGACTCTCGGCCGGATCACACCCTTGCGCATTGCCATACAAGTACTATCTTCGCGCCTCATTAAAACAGATACCCGATCGGGGTGTAGCGTAGCCCGGTATCGCGCTTGGTTTGGGACCAAGAGATCGTCAGTTCGAATCTGGCCACCCCGACAACAAGTAAGCCTTCCAAAACGGAAGGCTTTTGTTTTGAAGTAGGTATCGCGTGTCGCGTTCCGCGCCAAGATCGTCAGTGGCCACCCCGACAACGAGTAAGCCTTCCAGAACGGAAGGCTTTTGTTTTAGTGAAGATTCTCTCACCACCGCAAAGCCGCTGAGCCGCAAAGTTCGCAAGGAAGGTTCAGAACTTGTTGACGAAACGTTTGAATCCATGTTTGAGAAGCGGTACGTTGAAATTGATCAGGAAGCCAAGTCGCTTGTCTGCAAGCTTGAGATAACTGATGATTTGGGCTTCATGCACGGGCAAGAGGCTTTCAACTGCCTTCAATTCAATGATGATCTCATTTTCAACGAGTATGTCAATGACATAATCCTTATCAAGCACTTGACCTCTATAAGTAAGGGGTACGATAACCATTGTGTCTACAATAATGCTCCGGAGTTCTAGTTCACGGATCAGGCAATGGTGATAGACCTTCTCAAGAAGTCCAGGGCCCATGGCTTTGTGGACAGTAAGCGAAGCTTGAAGGATGGATTGTGATAGTGAATTGAGCTGATCCTTGTCCATGGACTAAGGAAAGTCCATCTAGGTGACCAAAACAAGTTACACGATGCTTGTTAACCAGACTATTTACTCTTAGCGCACCCTTGCGCCTTCGCGCCTTTGCGGTGGATTAGATGATCCTAACCTTGCTGCGCTTTCTTTATCATTGCCCCTGTCATTGCTGCGAAACCTCCTGGAAGGCCGCCGATAATGGCTGTGACAAGGAACAGTAAGCCCGGTGTCTTTGTCGGAAAAATTTTAGCCACCTTTTCTGTAAGGATAGATTGTGTCTGAACATCGATCAGCATGGCCATCGCCAACCAAAGCAATCCCACACCGAGCAGACCAGAAAGGAAAGACATTCCGCCGCCATTGCCGAACATATAGCCGCCAATGCCTGCCCCGATCACCAGCGTCCACCAGGGAAGAAAATACTGCAGGATGAAACAGATGGCAACTGTAAAGAGTGTTTGCTTCAGGAAGTTCATTTTGAAGGAGATAATTGGGTGGAAGAAAATTTGTACGAGGCCAGCTGATCAGGACTGGTGACAAAATGCATATTGAAATATTTCGCCGTAGCCCACGGATCAATGAAGTTGGCGTAATAGGGACTGCCGGGATTCCCACTTTGCCCGCCAGGATAAACGCCCACGGCGTTGACACCTGTCTTGTCCAGGCTAACAACCATGCGCCACGATGGTCCATGTGTACGGGTGAACGCGTTGACAATCGCAGATCCACCGCCATGGCGGACATGACGGCTCAGCGCATCCTGCCTGGTAAGATGAGCGATATACCCATCCTTGTAATCAGCCCACTGCGGCTCTTTCCCATTTTTGGCTTTCCATTCTTCGATCACGCCAACACCTTTTGTGAAAGACATCCTCAACAGATCGGTGGCGGTCTCTTTTTCAGGAGTAGCCACGAGGTCAAAGAACGATAGCGTAGGTTGGGTCTTGATGAGTTGGATGGTAGTGAATGAGGTTGGATCCTGAAGAGCAACATGCGCGCTGTCAAGTTCATCCCAGATCATGGGAAGCAGGGCTCGCCACCATGCTTCGCAGTAGGATGGACCAACGGATTCGATGTTGCTGAAATAATCCCATCCGCGAAGAATCCTGTAGGCGTTTCTTTCTTGTTCGGTGAACGATGTTGTATCAAGGTGTGTGAGAAATGTCGGCAGGCTTTCGGCAGCACGGGAGTGGAAGTTGTCCTGCTGCAGACGGATCATGTCAGCAACCGTCACATTGGAAGCAGCAGTCAGCACCTGGTTGATCCGCCGGTTGCGGTAAGCTTCGAATGAACTGCCGGTCACGTAGTATGGATACGTGAAGTCGACGGGATATTGATTCGCAGAGCTTACGAATCCCCGCTTGGGATTTTTATCCATGACGTTGTGTTCATTAGGAATGAAGGCTTTCCATTCCGTTGACGTCTTGGTGCCATCAAGTACAAACCTGCCTTCGTTCTTACGTCGTACCGGGTACTTTCCCTGGATGCGCATCGCGACATCACCTGATACAGATGCAAACACAAAATTCTGAGCCGGACTTGAATAGTAGTTCAAGGCTTCCATGTAGTCGCCATGACTTTTGGCCCGGTTCATCTTGTAGAACGTCATGACTTCTTCTGAAGGATCATGTGCTACCCAGCGAAAGGCATAGTGGGCCCGCTCGCTTTCTCCGTGAAACGTTTCGTCATAGAGAACCGGACCATGGTGCGTATACGTTACCGTATCCAACACGGTAGCCGATCCTTTGACCTTGATGGTTTCAATCAACTTGCGTGAAGGTTTCCACGCGCCATCACTCATGTATTCTGATTTTGTGTTGTCCTTGAACTGAATTTGATACCAATCAACCAGGTCACGTTGTGCGTTCGTCATCGCCCATGCAATAGAATCATTGAAGCCGATGATGACCCCAGGAGAACCCGGTAATGAAACGCCCATCGTGTTGCAGCCGGGTGCGCTCAAATGAATCGTATACCAGATCGATGGCAAGTTCAGTGTAAGGTGAGGGTCGCTGCATAGGATCGGCGAACCAGAAGCAGTCTTGCTTCCACTCACTGCCCAGTTGTTACTGCCGACATCGGGAGAAGGTTTTTCAAATGGCTTACGGGCAATCAACTCTGTAGGTACCGCGAGAGGAATGCTGTCGGGAATTGTTGTTTTGAATTTCCATTCTCCGGGGCGGTCAACGATCGGATCGCCGACCTGTTCCTGATCAGGGTAGAGCAACTCGATGGTTTCTTTTCCGAACAGTTTCAGCGCGTTGGTCATCTCAAGGTCTTTGTCAGACATGTTGAGCGTCTGTGCCATGTACTTGAGCAGCAAGGCAGACTTTATGTTGGACCAGGGTTCAGGTGCATAGTCCAATAGTTTGTATTCCAGAGGAAGGTCTTCGTAGGAGAGGGTTTGGATATAAGCGTTGATGCCTGCTGTATATGCATCGACCATGGCTTTGCTCACGGGATTTTTTTCCATCGATGCAAGACCGTTCTCGGCACCATAGATCATCCCAAGCCTTCTTTGACGCCTGTCGTAGTCGAGGGTGGCGCTGCCGATGATTTCCGAAATCCTTCCGGCGGCCGCATGGGTTTGAAACTCCATCTGCCAGAGCCTGTCGACGGCGGTGATGTATCCCTGGGCGAAGTACAAATCATCGTCATTGGAAGCAAACACGTGGGGAATTCTCACACTGTCGTAGACGACGGTCACCTTATCCTTGAGTCCGGGAATAGAGAGCTCAGCATCTCCTGCTTGTGCTGACTCTGCGTTGTGCCAGAAGCCATGGAATGGGTCGAGGAATTTTCCCAACGGAGGAATCGGATCGCCGAGATTCCAGCTTCGGTTGAGTGCGTAAGTGAGTGCGAGCGTAAGTACGGCAGGCAGGACAACACGGATGAGTTTCATTGGAGGGACGGGCTTAGGTGTGTTGGGGTTCGGAAGTGTCCTTAAATGGCCGCAACAATGTCAGCGGCTGGATGTCTTAAAAACCAATAATTTTCCTAATTTTCGGGATAATTGCAGAGTTTTCTTAGTGAAATGAGAGAAAAGTGAGTGTGGAAGGAAGCCTGAACTGACATTGGCCCCGGCAAGTGGCCTTTTTTTTTGAAGAGAGCTTGATAACGCATCATCGCACTGGTTGACCTGAAATGCTCATGCTAACAATTGAATTTCCTTGATCATGCGCGCCCTGACATTTGTACTGCTGGTGGTTCTGGCATCAGGTTGTTTACCCAACAAGAAGGTAGTATTTCTTCAGAAGGACGACCTCAAAAAGAAGGACCTTCCATTGGATTCAGCAGTCCGGAATTATCCTATGCAGCAGTTTGACTACAAGATTCAGTCAAACGATGTGCTCAATATTCACTTTGGCAGTCTCACGGACGATAAGTTCGACTTTCTGAACCGGATGCAGCAGGATAACAGTACGAGTGGTGGCGGCGGTGGCGCTCAGGGTGCTGCATATATCATCAATGGATACCTCGTTGACCTAGAGGGAAACATTTCCTTTCCTGTCGTCGGAAAGGTTCATGTAGCAGGCCTTACCATTTTTCAGATTCAGGACAAGCTTCAGGGATTGTCGAATGAGTACCTCGAACAAACTTCCGTACGGGTACGCCTGGTCAATTTCAGGTTTACAGTACTGGGCGAGGTGACGCAGGAAGGGACTACGATTACTTACAACAACCGGGTGACGTTGCTGGAAGCCATTGGCCTTTCGGGCGGATTCTCCGACCTTGCCGATAAGAGCAAAGTGAAACTTATCCGGTCCAATGCGGGGACGGTTGAGGTGAGTTACATTGATCTGCTGGATGAGAGTTTCATTAATTCTCCTTATTACCTGATCAATCAGAATGACATCCTTATTGTGCCGCCTCTGAAGCAGAGACAATTCAGAAAGTACTTTGGACAGAACCTGAGTATTATCCTCGCGACGGTAACGCTGGGATTACTCGTTGTATCTATTGTTAATAAGTAATCGACTATAGTGGCGAACGAACAGTTTATCGGGAGTGAGGAAGGAAAATCTGCCAGCAGTGCGGTTCAGGTAGACTATCGCCGGGTTCTCTACAGGGCCATAACCCATTGGTACATCGTTATTTTCTCTTTGACTGCGGGAATTACCGTCGCCTTTCTAGTCAATAGATATTCGACAAGAATCTATCCGGTCAGCTCCTCTATTATTATCAGAGAATCACAGGAGAATGCTGATCGGTATTTGTTTGACAATCCCTTGATCAACCAATACAGAAACTACTTTAATGAGCTGTACATCATTGAGTCATATCCCATTATCCAGGGTGTTATTGAGGACCTGAACTTTCACGTCCAGATCCAGAAGGAAGGTAATTTCAAAACGAGTGAACAATATAATAACCTGCCCTTGTCTGTAAAGGTGCTTACACCAGCTTTGGAGATCAGGCCTTCCAATTTGGTTATAGAAATCAAAGACAGCCTTACTTACGGATGTACGCCAATGACCGGGGAAAATCTGACGGAGTCCATCTATCGCTTTGGGGACACCACCGAGTGCAATGGCAACAAGATCATCTTGAAAAAGACAGGCGACTTGCGCAACATGCTGGGAGACCGGTTTGTGGTCAGTGTCAATCGCCCTGAAGATGTAGCAACCGGCTATATCGGTGCGCTGAATCTGAACTGGGCTCAGGTAGGTTCTTCCGTGATCAACCTGAGTATTGAAACACCCATCAGGAAAAAGGGCATTGATTTTCTCAACAGGGTGATCCTCAATTACCAGGAGTATGACCTGGAAAAGAAAATTCAAACCTCGACGCGATCCATTGCATTTATTGAAAACCAGCTTACCGATATCCGTGATTCGCTGTCGCACTATGAAAAAGAACTTCAATCATTCAAGAGACAGAATATTCTGACAGACTTGTCGACTGAGGCGACCAAGCTGTATGAGTCCCTGAAGCAACTGGATGCACAGCGCATGGCCTTGGCTGTTTCAGCCAACTACTACGACTACCTCGAGGGGTACATTCAAAGCCCGTCGCTTGACAAGGTTGTTCTCCCATCTTCTATCGGTGTGGTTGACCCTGTTCTTAATGAGTTGATTGCTGAACTGATGGAGACGCAATCCGCCATTAGCATGGTTGGAGGTAAGGATGACACGAAGAATCCACTGATTGTTAATGAGAAGAACCGCCTCCGTGAATCGAAGAAAAGAATCCTTGAGAGTATTTCCATCCTGAGGAAGACCGATGCGATTAAGATTTCTTCCATCGACAAACAGATTCATGAAGTGGAAAAAGAACTTGGCGAGATTCCTGTAGCCGAAAGACTCCTCACCAACATCAAAAGAAAGTATGCATTTAGCGAAGGGATGTACACTTTCCTTACACAGAAGTTGGCTGAAGCCGGAATTTCGCGCGCTTCAACCACCTCTGACATCGTTATCGTGAATCCACCCAGAGTTTCCGGCGGTGCCATTACACCAAAGCCACTTCAGAATTATGTTGTGTTTGGAGGCACCGGATTGCTCTTGCCATTGATCGCATTCCTGCTGCTTGAAATATTCAACAATAAGATTCAGTCCAAAGAAGATATTGAGAAGCACTCCAGCATACCCTTCATCGGAGGTATTGGCCACAAGGTGGAGATGTCTAACCTCGTCGTGCTGAACAAACCAAAGTCAGCCATCACGGAATCTTTCAGAGCGCTCAGGTCCAATCTCAATTTCTTCCTGGTCAACAAAGACAAGGGGGTTATCCTGATCACGTCGTCTATTAGTGGTGAAGGAAAGACATTTACCACGATCAACCTTGCCGCGGTGTTTGCGCTCGCTGGCAGAAAGACGATCATCATTGGCGCTGACCTTCGCCGCCCGAAGATATTCTCAGACTTCAATCTTTCGAACACGGTGGGGCTCAGCACATACCTGTCTGGCCAATCATCGATTCCTGAGATCATTCAGAAAACTGGCACAGATAACTTGCACCTGATCTCTGGCGGTCCGGCACCCCCAAATCCCAGTGAGCTCATTCTTGGAGGGCACATGGACAAATTGATTGAAGAGCTTCGTAAGCAATACGACTACATATTCCTCGATACACCGCCTATGGCGCTTATTGCCGACGGCCTTGTTCTGAGCAAGTACGCTGATCATACCATTTACATTGTACGCCAGGATTATACACCGGTGGAGATGCTCCACAACGCTGATGATCTTTATACGAGCGGGAAAATGGCCAAGATGAGTATGATCCTTAACGATATCCGTAAGTCGGGACTTGGTTATGGCTATGGTTACGGCTATGGCTACGGCTACAATTATGGTTATGGCTATGGTTACGGCGTGTATGGGAAGCGAAAAAGCAAAGGAGAAGGTTATTACCAGGAATAGCGTGGCATAGATGCTTTTCAACTCGATTGAATTCGCCGTCTTTCTACCCGTTGTATTTGTTGTCTATTGGTTTGTTCTCAAAAACTCCCTGAGAGGTCAGAATCTCCTGCTGCTCTTTGCAGGATATTTCTTTTATGGTTGGTGGGACGTCCGATTTCTAGGCCTACTCTTCTTCTCTACTTTCCTGGACTATTTTTCCGGCCTCCAGATTCACCAGGCTCTATCGCACCAGCGCAAGAAACTGTGGCTCCTGATCAGCGTCATCGCTAACCTTGGCTTCCTGGGTTTCTTTAAGTATTACAATTTCTTTGCGGAAAGCTTCGCTGCACTTCTGACCCAGGTTGGCCTTCAGCCAAACTTGTGGACACTTCAGATCATACTGCCCGTTGGGATATCTTTTTACACCTTTCATGGGCTTTCATATGTGTTTGATATTTACAATGGAAAAACTCAGCCAACGAAGCAGTTTGTTGAGTACGGCGTATTCGTTTGCTTCTTTCCCCTGCTTGTTGCCGGACCTATCGAGCGAGCCACGCACTTGCTTCCGCAATTTTTCAAGTCGCGTGTGTTTAACGCTGCATTGGCTACTCAGGGACTTCGCCTGATCCTGTGGGGTTTGTTCAAAAAAATGGCCGTTGCCGACAATTGTTCAAAAGTGGTTGACGAAGTGTTCACCAACTATTCAACCTGTTCTGGTATTGAATTGAGCATGGGCGCTGTCTTTTTTGCCATTCAGATCTATTGCGACTTTTCAGGCTACTCTGACATTGCCATGGGCTCAGCGCGACTATTCGGCTTTGAATTGCTCACAAATTTTAAGACACCTTATTTTTCCAGGGACATCGCCGAGTTCTGGCGACGCTGGCATATTTCACTCACCACCTGGTTCAGAGATTATGTCTACATCCCGCTGGGCGGAAGCAAAGGCGGTGCATGGTCAGCTATACGTAACACCATCGTGATATTCTTGCTGAGTGGTTTCTGGCATGGAGCCAACTGGACATTTGTTTTTTGGGGTGCCTTGAACGCCTTGTATTTTGTTCCGCTTCTTTTGACAGGTACCAACCGCAATCATGTTGATACTGTCGCCTCCGGACGGATGTTGCCAAACATCAAGGAGCTTGCCCAGATGGCTTTTACATTTTCTCTTGTTTGTGTTGCATGGATATTATTCAGGAGCGACAACCTGCAGGCAGCCTTTGGGTACTTCTCAGCAATGGCGTCCAATACATTTGCGGGATTCTCCCTTTCCGCCTGGAACTCCATTTTACTTGTGCCCATCGGTTTTTGGCTTCTGGTGGATTGGACCACAAGAGAGGCAGGTGTTTCAGAAGTAAAAGGAACATGGAGACTCGTGGCATTTGATATTTTTCTCATCCTGATGATCCTGGCCTTCGGTTCCTTTAGTCACCGTTCATTCATCTACTTTCAATTCTGACCATGGCCCGATTTATTCTTCGCATTGGTCTTTATGCGGTAGCGACAGGAATCATGTTCCTGATGATTGCCCTCTTTGCAGGTCCCTTCACTGATCCGTTTTACCAGAGATTTACAACGCCCAGGCAGCGCTCACTGGTCGTCGGTACGTCACGTGCAGCCCAGGGTGTTATTCCGCAGGTCATGAACGAAGAGTTGCTTAATCATGACATTGATGCCGGTCTTTACAACTACAGTTTTACGATCAAGTCGTCTCCCTACGGAAGGCCCTACCTGGAGAGTGTGATGAGGAAGTTGGATGTCGACAAATCACGCGACCATTACTTTGTCGTTACCGTTGATCCCTGGAGCATTTCTACACTGTTCTATTCAAACAATACTTTTGAAGAAGAATCGTTTGCGCCGTCGAACATGACAAGGGTTGATATGAACCCGAATACAGAGTATGTGTATAAGAATGTTGATAACCGACCTTTGATGATCTTAAGGTCATTCCGTCATGTCAATCATCCGGAAGTGATGGGTGATGGATCTTTGAAAGTAAGCGCAACAAAGAGCAGGGAGGATGCTGAAGAGACAACGATTGACCGCCTTAAGGAGTACAAACGATTTTCGGCGAGGCACACCATTTCTGCAACAAGGATGTCATGGCTCAATCAGATGTTGGATAGCCTCAGTGCATACGGACCTTGTGTGGTGGTGCGGATACCGGTGCACCCTGATATGAGAAAACTCGAGGATGCTACCTTTCCGGAATTCGACAGCCTGATGACTTCCATATCAACAGACCATGACCTGCCGTACCTGAACTACAAACACCTGGCCGATTCATTGAATACAACGGATGGTAACCACCTGGACAGAGTATCGGCCATTTCCTTTTCGAAAAAACTGGCCAGAGACTTGACGCCATATTTCAAATTGAAGGACTGAGATACTTGGTTATTTTCATAATTTCGCCGAGCAAGGAATGTAGGTTCAATGAGCAAACTATCTGGTAAAAGAGTATTGGTCACAGGGGCTGATGGATTTATAGGAAGCCACCTGGTGGAACGACTCGTTGCTGAGGGTTGCAAGGTCAAGGCGTTCTGCTATTATAACTCATTCAATAGCTGGGGTTGGCTCGATTCTCTTGACAAAGAGAAACTGAAGAATATAGAAGTGTTCATGGGTGATGTGCGTGATCCCAATGGCGTCAGGACGGCCATTGAGGGAAGTCAGATCGTCTTTCACCTTGCAGCATTGATCGCTATTCCTTTTAGCTATCATTCACCAGACAGTTATGTCGACACCAATGTAAAGGGAACACTCAACGTGCTTCAGGCGTGCCGTGAGTTCGGCGTCGAACGTCTTATCGTAACGTCGACTTCAGAAGTCTATGGCACGGCCATGTATGTACCCATCGACGAGAAGCACCCAAGACAGGGTCAGTCTCCATATTCGGCAACAAAGATTGGCGCTGACCATCTTGCTGAGTCTTTCTTCCGGTCCTTCGCTCTTCCTGTGACCATCGTTCGTCCGTTCAACACCTTTGGACCCAGACAATCAGCGCGTGCCGTTATACCCACCATCATCACACAATTGATTGCGGGATTACCCAAAATTTCCCTTGGCGACACACGGCCAACAAGAGATCTCGTTTATGTGGCCGATACGGTAACCGGATTTGTGCGGATAGCGGAGGCTGACAAGGTGTCGGGTGAGGAGATTAACATAGCCACGCAAAAGGAAACTTCCATAGGTGATCTGGCAATGATGATTGGAAAAATTATGGGTAAACCGGTGGAGGTGCTGCAGGATGACGTAAGAATGCGACCCACAGAAAGCGAAGTGTTCAGGCTGCTCGGCTCCAATGAGAAAATCAAGAGGCTTACAGGCTGGCAGCAGGCGTACTCGTTGGAAGACGGACTTAAGGAGACCATCCAATGGTTTTCAAAACCGGAGAACATGAAATTGTACAAACCCGGTATCTATAATGTGTAATGGCTATTGAACCCATGTCACTCAATACGGCGCGAATAAAGAATAGAATAATCGGGGACCATGCGTCCATTCAGGAGGCATTGAAACTGATGGATAAACTGGGCTGCAAGCTGCTGCTCGTTTTCAGGGGCGAACACTTTCATTCCCTGGTCAGCATCGGTGATGTTCAGCGAGCGATTATCAAGGGTAAAGAGATGACAACGCCCGTTGGCGAAATTTTGAGAAAGAATATTCGGATGGGTAAGTTCTCCGACCCAAAAGAATTTCTTCACGCAGAAATGAAGAAGTTCAGAATGGAATTCATGCCCATTGTTGATGCTCAGGGGCAATTGGCGGACGTTGTTTTCTGGGAAGATATTTTTATTGACCTGGACATTGAAAGCCTTACAACACTGGACGTACCGGTGGTCATCATGGCCGGGGGCCGCGGCGTTCGGTTGAAACCCATAACGAACGTAATTCCCAAAGCACTCATTCCGCTTGGTGATAAACCCATCATTGAACACATCGTCGACCGGTTTGCCAGGAAAGGCGTGAAAAACTTTCACATCTCCGTTAACTACAAGAAAGAACTTATTCAACAGTACTTTCAGGAAATACCCAATCGACTTTATTCAGTAAGCTATTTTGAGGAGTCGTCGCCACTGGGAACAGCAGGCAGTCTCCATTTGCTGAAAGAAGCCCTCAATCAAACGTTCATTGTTACCAATTGTGATATCCTCATCGATGATGACTATCCTTCCATTTTGGAATATCACAAGTCAAACAGAAATGAGCTGACTGTTGTGGCTTCCATCAAAAACTATAGCATTCCGTACGGAATCCTTGAAGTAGGAAATGAAAGCCTGTTGAAATCCATTCGCGAAAAACCAGAATTGAGTTTCTTCATCAACGCCGGCATGTATATCCTTGAGCCGCACCTTCTGAAAGAAGTTCCGGTCAACAAATTTTATAACATCACTGAATTGATCAGCTCCATGCTTGAATCAGGAAGGAGGGTAGGCGTGTATCCTGTCAGCGATGGTTCCTGGGTGGATGTCGGTGATTGGACAGAGTACAACAAAGCATCTCGTCGATTGGGATTTGGCGAAATAGGAGGTTAGACATGAAAGTCTTTCTCCTGGGAACCAATCAACTGAACTTCATCTACCTCCTTGCCAGAAGTATTCGCAAAATCAATCCTGCCATTGAATTTGCTTCCTTCAGGTTGAACCCCCTTGGTGGGAAACTGCCTCACGACCTTTCATCGGTCATTCACACCACCTATTCCAGTACTTTCAATCTGCTGTATTTTTCACTTGCCTTCCTGAGGTCACTGGGGGATGCGATGTTCTGGCGTACCGTTTTGTTTATTTTGTTCCGGGAGATCAAGCCCGGCAAGGCATTGCATTTTGTTTATCACTGGAACCTTGAACGAAGTTTTTTCATCAGGAATGACTTACGGCAATACGAAGTTTTTCATTTTCACTTTATTCAATACAGTTACCTGAGATCAGTTTGGTTCGTACCTCCAACCAGCAGGATCATTTGTACTTTCTGGGGTTCTGACTTGTTGCGGACTCATGATCCCTTTAATCATTTTTTTGTCAGCAAGGCTCTTTCCCGCGCGGACTTCATAACCACACAGTCAGTTGAACTACAGGAACTCATCCTCTCACGGTATGGGCAACAATTGAAACCAAAGATCAGGGTTCGCAAGTTGTCACTGGATACTTCGATTTTTGACAAAATCGATGCTGCCGGAACCAGGGAAGCTGCTAAGGCCTCGATGAGCATTTCAGCTGACAAGCTTGTTGTTGTCGTTGGACACAATGCAAATCCCTTCAACAATCACATGGCTGTTATTGAGGCGCTTGGATCTCTGAGCATGCGAGAGAAACTTCACGTCATTGTTCCATTTGCTTACGCAGCGGATCGACCGGGCTATGATGAAGAGCTTGGTAAAGCTGCAGCCCGACTTCAGCTTAAGCTTCACTTCATCAAAGAGTACCTTGAATCTGACAGCGTTGCCGCCGTGAGGGTGATCACCGATATCATGATTCACGTACCATCCACAGATGCACTGAGCGGCGCAGCAACGGAATGTATGTACGCAGGTAATCTCCTTGTTACCGGTGCATGGCTTCCTTATGGCCCTTTCAAGGAAGCCGGACTATATTACAGAGTCACTGATTCGCTTGAGAATTTATCTGTAGTGATTGAACAAGCAATTTCCAATCTTGAATCGGAACGACAGAAGTGCGGGGTTAACAAGGAAGCGATCAGAAGGCATTTCTTTCCGGAAGTGACCGCACCTCCCTGGGCCGAGTTGTATCAAGAACCTTCTTCAAAATGACGGATCAACTCAAACCGAAAATTGCCGGAGGACTTAAATGGCTTTTTGCCAGCCAGGTTGTCAACCAAGGACTTTTCATTTGGTTTTCGATTTACCTGGCGCGCATGCTGGATCCTTCCATGTTTGGTGTCGTAGGGCTTGTGACGGTCATTACCAATTACGCAGTACTCTTTGTTGACCTTGGGTTTGGTGCCGCCTTGGTGCAAAGAAAAGACCTGGACCAGGAGCATCTCTCATCCGTGTTCTGGTTCAATGTGTTGATTGGGTTGATGCTGGGTGCAACCATTTTTTTTCTCGGGCCCTTGATTGCACAGTTTTATGACGAACCAGTTTTGGTTGACGTTGCCAGGGTGTTGTCTGTGAACTTTCTTCTCTCCAGCTTCAGCCTTGTCCAAAGCAACCTTCTTGACAAAGAGATGAAATTCAAGCGTAAGGTGACCATCAACTGGGTAGCCACGTTTACCGGGTATGTTGTTGGAATCTCCTTAGCATGGTCCGGATACGGACTTTGGTCGCTTGTGTACCAGCTGCTCGTTACACAACTCGCGACGACGATTTTGCTTTGGTTTTTTTCTTCATGGTCGCCAGGGCTTCAGTTTTCCATGAGCAAGCTTCGGGAACTGCTGCCCTTCGGACTGAATGTTGTTGGTGAGACTTCCGTGAATTATTGGTCACGCAATGCTGATAACTTTCTCATCGGCAAGTTTGTGGGGATTGAGGGTCTCGGACTCTACAGCAGGGCTTATTCGATGATGCTCATCCCTGTGAGAAATATCTCCTCAGTGGTTTCGCGTGTCATGTTTCCGGCATTTTCCTCTATTCAGAATGATCATGAAACAATCAGGATGTACTACCTGAAAGCGATACGATACATTGCCATGATTACCTTTCCGGCCATGGCAGGACTCACGCTGGTGGCTAAGGAGTTTGTGTTGGTTTGTTTCGGTGATAAGTGGATCGACATGATACCCCTTGTTCAGTGGCTTGCGATTCTCGGTGCTGTCCAGTCGATCCTTAATCTGAATGGTTCAATCTATTACGCAGTTGGGAAACCGCACATCGCGTTTCGCGTGACATTGGTGACCAGTGTCATTTTATTGGTCGGTTTTGTCGTTGGCTTGTTGGTCAACGGGCTTCTTGGACTGACCATCGCGTATTTTATTGCGGGAACTTTGCTGGCCGTTCCTGTCTATCGTATAGCGATCAGGCAGATCGGGCTATCCCTGGGGCAGGTGTTCCAATCGCTCTCAGGCCCATTTTGGAGTTCCGTCTTGATGTCCGCCTCCATCGTGGCCTTTCAATATCTGGTACCTGTTTCTGACATGGTTGTAGCACTGATCGCCAGCATCGTTATCGGGATGGCGGTGTACTTCATTTTGCTTTACGTGATGGATAAGGAGTTCAAAGCACTGATCAAAAGGTAAAAGGATGAGCTCGCCATTGCCAGTGATCAGTGTATTTGTCATCACCTACAACCACGAGCCTTTCATTGCTGCTGCGTTGGAAGGAATCGTCAACCAGCAAGTAGAATGTCCCATGGAGGTGATTATCGGGGAAGATTGTTCTACTGATGGAACCTACGCGATCTGCCGCGCCTATGCAGAGAAGTATCCATCATTGATCCGGTTGCTTCCTTCCGAACGCAATTTGAAAATGATGGGCAACTTCCTCAGAACACTGCATGAGTGCAAGGGAGAGTATATCGCATTCTGCGAGGGAGATGATTATTGGACCGATCCTGATAAACTGCGTAAGCAACTATTGTTTCTCAAGGCTAACCCTTCGATGGTTTTTGCATTTCATGGCTCGAAAACGTTTGATGAGAGAACCAGAACATTCGGTACCTACTACAGGCATCCTGGATTTATGACAGGTGTGATTGATAAGGCAACGCTTTTTGAAAAGGGTGGAGGAGCTTTCGTTTCACCATCCATCATGTTTCGAAGGAGCCTGCTGACATACCCGGATTGGTTTCTTAATGCACCGACAGGTGACTTTCCGTTGCTTTTGCTTGCAGTGGCAACCGGCGACATCGGGTACATGGAAGACGAAATGTGTGTCGTGAGACAATTTACCGGCGTAAGCTGGTCAGAGAGTTTTAAATCCCTTGAAGCGTATCAGCAGTATTATGAAAAGGAATCATTACTGATTGAAGCATTTGACCAATCGACCGGGCATCGGTTTGCATCGTGGCTGCAATCATTCAATCAACTAAGGGCTTATCGATTGCTCATCCGGTATTTCCATGTCAATCGCTCCTGGATTTCCAGAGCAGGTTATTTCTTCAAGACCTTACCAAAGTTGAACCTTGGCTTTGCTGTAAAATCGTTTGCAAGAATTTTTATAGGCGTGAACAAGGAACATGTTCAGGGCCTCTGATGTCATGTTTTGTGAAGCCGAAGTTGGGTCATTGTTTGATAAGTTGTTTCTTTGCCGAAAATTGTTGAGCTGAATGTCTCGGATTCTGATTACTGGTGGTGCAGGTTTTCTTGGAAGTTCCCTGGCAGAAGGATTGCTGAAGGATCCGACAAATGATATTGTGCTGCTGGACAATCTGTTGACGGGAGATTTACGAAAAATCCCGGGCAACGACCGTTGCAAGTTTGTGCAATGTGATGTGAATGACCGCAATGCTCTGACCTCGGTGATGACT
The DNA here is from genome assembly GCA_016787625.1 of Cyclobacteriaceae bacterium. Lineage (GTDB taxonomy): Bacteria > Bacteroidota > Bacteroidia > Cytophagales > Cyclobacteriaceae > ELB16-189. Next base: position 16,270 of record JAEUUD010000001.1, on the reverse strand, counting down.
AATCATCCTTTTGATTATGTCTTTCACTACGCGGCCGTTGTCGGAGTCAAACGGACGCTGGAAAATCCTGTCAGCGTCCTGAATGATATTGACGGGATAAGAAATTTCCTGGATCTCTCTGCAAAAACCGGTGTGCGGCGTGTGTTCTATTGCTCTTCATCCGAAGTATATGGCGAGCCTGTTCATCTCCCTCAAAATGAAGAGACCACCCCGCTGAATTCCAGATTGCCGTACGCCGTTGTAAAGAATCTGGGAGAGTCATATTGCCGGTCTTATCAGCGCGAGTTCGGCCTGAGCTACACCATCCTTCGCTTCTTCAATACCTATGGCCCTAAACAGAGCAATGACTTTGTTATTTCTAAATTCTTGAGAAAGGCCCTTCGCAATGAACCCATCACCATCTTTGGAAAGGGTAATCAAACAAGGACCTTCTGTTTTGTGCATGACAATGTGGACACCGTGATTGCCTGCCTCACCCGGGACCAGCATATTAATGATGTCATTAATATTGGGAATGACCAGGAAATGACCATACTTGAATTGGCCAACAAGATCCTGGCAGTCACGCAATCATCTTCTGAAATCCAGTTTCTCCCTGCGCTCAAAGAAGGTGACATGACCCGTCGCTTGCCCGACAATACCAAGATGAGGGAACTCCTCCAACGTGATCTCGTTCCGCTGGAAGCGGGATTGCAAAGGATGCTCGCTGATCCCCTGTTTAAGTCACTAAGTGATTTGCCCTGACCCAAATGAACGTCCAGCCCAAGAGCCGCCTGAAAGTCATTCGTGTAACAACCGTTCTCAATTTTGGCGGGGTTGAAAGGAATTTTGAGCTTCATGCTAAGTATCATAACAAGAATGATTACGACCTGATCATTGTATCGCTCCAGACTGGCGGTCGGGCATCAACCTTTATCGGCCAGCAAGGCATCCGGGTGATTACCATGAACCTGAATTTCAGGACCCCCTCATTGAATTGTGTGTTTCAACTGTGGAAACTTTTTCGAAAAGAAAGGCCGGATGTCGTTCACACATCCTGTGGTGAAGGGAATTTGCACGGACTCATAGCTGCATGGTTAGCAGGTGTGCCGGTGAGAATCGGCGAGGAGATCGGTATCCCATCACACTCCAGAGTTGCGACATTCATTTTCAGATTGGTCTATTCGACGGCGCACCGCGTGATCGGAATCTCCAGGTCTGTTTCCAGATACCTCGCCATGCACGAGACGAGTCGTGAAAAGATTGATACGATCTATTACCCCATTGACATTGGTACGTCATTCAATCGTGACAATAGTAAAAAGGACCGCTTTGTTATTGTAACCCTCTGCCGGCTTGAGGCTGTGAAGAACCTCTCGATGCTGCTCAAGTTGCTTGGGACCCTTGCGAAAAAAAATGAGGACAGAAAGTTTGAACTCTGGCTCATTGGCGACGGCTCGTTGAAAGAATCATTGAGGACTGAAGCTGAACAGCTTGGTCTTCGCGATCAGGTAACCTTCTATGGATATCAGGAGCGCCCTCAGGAGATCCTGGTCAAAGCAGATCTCTTTATTCTTCCTTCATTTACCGAAGGTTTTGGCCTGGCATGCATTGAGGCCATTCAGTGTGGGTTACCCGTGATTGTCACAAGTTCCGGAGGGATGGTGGAGTATATTACTGATGGTGTCAATGGATTTCTGTTTGACCCTCACACGTTTGATCAATTGCTCTCCAGGACTGAACAAGTAATGCAGTTGAGCGAAGAAGAAATCAAAACCATGAACACACGGGCACTGACAACGGTAAATGATTTATTCTCGCCTGCGAAGTACCTGTCCGAACTGAATCGCATTTACAGACTGCAAGGCCCACCTAACTTTCGGATATGAAGGTGCGTGTCCTTCATTGCCTCGAAACCATTGGAACCGGAGGAGTTGAACAGCGACGCCTCTCGATGGCCAGGTATTTTGACCCAAATGCATTTGAGCAACGGGTCGTTTGCTCTTATGTTGTTGGCGGGTTTGATGAGAAGCTCAGAAAGCTTGGAACCGAGGTGGTCGCCATCAGGGGACTGTATCATATTTTCAATGTTGGATATTACTACCGGCTCTTCCGGGTCATCCGTGAGTTCAGACCCCACATCATCCATGGCGCAGTCTTTGAAGGAGTGGTCAGCGCAGTATTGGGCGGCTTACTGTTTCGGATACCGGTCATTATAATAGAGGAGACTTCATTTCCGAAACGCCGCAGTTGTCGTGCCAACCTTCTTATGAGGTTCTTTTCTTCTGCAGCAGACTTTGTTGTCGGGACTTCACCGGCTGTCGTCGAATACCTGGGTTCCATTGGAGTGAAAGAGGACAAACGAAGGCTCATCAACAATGGTGTTGAAACTCCACCTGATCAGTCAGCTGAAGATGTAGCTTTGATGGAAAAGAAGCTGGGCATTGAATCTACCAACCTTGTCGTTGGTTGCGTAGGCAGATTGAATGTAGTGAAACGATTTGATGATGTGATCCGGGCAGTTGCGTCGCTGAACGACAAACGAGTGAAGCTGTTGATCGTGGGAGACGGCCCTGACCGGCAACGACTGACGGAGCTCACGAACTCCCTGGGTGTTTCAAACCAGGTCATCTTCACAGGGTACCAGGAACCTTGGATATATTACTCCTGCATGGATTGTTTTGCCCTGTGTTCAGAATCGGAGGGATTTGGCATGGTCGTCGTAGAAGCCATGCTGTATAGATTACCCGTTGTCGCTACAGCCGTAGGAGGGATGCGTGAAATTGTGTTGGATGGAGAAACAGGATACCTCGTCAACGTCGAAGCTCCGGAAAGCATTGCAAATGCTCTGAGTAAACTGATTTCAGATTCAACGCTGAGGATGCGCATGGGGCAGGCAGGCCTTCAAAGAGCAAAAAAGTACTACAGTGCTGAAAATTATTCTGGTCTTGTTGCTGATCTTTACCATGAGGCGCTTCACAAGGCAGGTATTCAGCAAAACAAGACTTCATACTGATCCACAAAGGCAATCATGAAGGTCATTTTTCTGGTGAGGTATACAAGGATGGGCGCGAGCAGCAGGTTGAGAACATATCAGTTCGTCGACCATTACCGTCGCGCAGGAATGCAATGCACGGTAAGTCCTTTCTTTGGCGACCGGTACCTTAACCAACTCTACAGCAAAAAGGCCCATAACCCCTGGCTGGTCATCGTGGCATTTGTCAGGCGACTGGTCGTACTTGCCGGGATTTTTCGCTACAACCGGGTATTTGTTGAGAAGGAAATCTTTCCATTTTTTCCTGCCTGGCCCGAATGGATCCTGCGCATCACCGGAAAAGGATACATCGTTGACTACGATGATGCGGTGTTTCATGGGTACGATAAACATCCTCGCTCCCTGGTGAGATATTTCTTGTCAGACAAGATCAGCAAAGTCATGAAGTATGCCTCCGTGGTTGTTGCGGGCAACGATTATATTGCCGCGAAGGCTCGTGAATCAGGGTCTTCTTCCGTAGTCGTAATACCTACTGTTGTTGACATGGAGCGTTATGTATCTGGATTGAAAAAGCCAGATCGTCCATTCACCATCGGCTGGATTGGTTCGCCCATCACATTCAAGTACCTGCCCCGACTGGTTCCGGTGTTTGAGGCGCTGGCCGTGAAGCACCGCATCAAGCTCGCCTTTATTGGTTCCGGTCGTGGATTGGGATTGCCAAACATGGAGGAAGAAATCATTCCATGGAGTGAGGAAACCGAAGTATCCGGTATTCAGAAGTTTGACGTAGGCATCATGCCACTGGAAGATGATTATTGGGAAAGGGGGAAGTGCGGCTACAAGTTGATTCAATATATGGGTTGTGGAATTCCGGTAATTGGTTCTCCCGTTGGTGTCAATGAGCAGATTATCAAAGACGGCATCAATGGATTTAAAGCCGGCTCACTTTCAGAATGGGAGCAAAGACTGGAATACCTGATCTCTAACCGACACAAGGCAGAAGAAATGGGAGAAAGAGGAAGGGAAATTGTCACCAAGGACTATTCTCTCCAGGCGTTTCTGAAGCAATGGATTGGACTTCTGGAAAAGAGTTTCAAATGATCATGAAACTTGACTAATCCTGACCAACATGCTCTTTAATTCTATCTCCTTCCTTGCATTCTTTCCGCTGGTCACGGTCATATACTATTTATTGCCGCACCGATGGAGATGGCTGCACCTGTTGCTGGCCAGCTGTGTGTTCTACATGTTCTTTGTTCCGGCGTATATCCTCATCCTGCTCATCACCATCCTCATCGATTACTTTGCCGGAATCTGGATCGAAAATACGACGGGTCCAAAGAAGCGATGGTACCTCTGGATAAGCATCATCAGTACATGCCTGGTGCTCTTTGTCTTTAAATACTACAATTTCTTTATTGACAATTTTAATGGACTGGCCAATTTGATCGGTTGGAATTATTCCTTGACTTCGCTGGCGATCATCCTTCCCATCGGATTATCCTTTCACACCTTTCAAAGCCTTAGCTATGTGATCGAAGTGTACCGGGGAAAACAAAAGGCCGAGAAGAACTTTGGTATTTACAGCCTCTATGTCATGTACTATCCTCAGTTGGTTGCAGGACCTATTGAGCGACCTCAGAATCTCCTTCATCAATTCAGGAAGGAACAGAAATTTAAGTTTGCAAACTTCTTTCGCGGATTGCGATTGATGGTCTATGGATTTTTTCTGAAGCTGGTTGTGGCCGATCGATTGGCTATTTATGTGAATGCCGTTTACAACAATAGTGATCAACACGGCGGTGCAACGCTGGCATTGGCTACGGCCTTTTTTGCTTTTCAGATCTACGCTGACTTTGCCGGGTACTCGTCCATTGCCATCGGGGCCTCCAGAATGATGGGTATCAAGCTGATGACCAATTTCAGGCGGCCATACTTATCCGCATCGGTAGCAGAGTTCTGGCGCAGGTGGCATATTTCTCTCTCGACCTGGTTCCGTGACTATTTGTACATATCCCTGGGAGGCAACCGCGTATCGTCAGTGTTTCGAAGACAATTTAATTTGATGATAACATTTCTGGTCAGTGGTTTCTGGCATGGCGCCAACTGGACCTATGTTGTCTGGGGTGGCCTCAACGGAGTTTACCTTAATGTGGCCTCAGCGTTGGGTCTTCGTGCTTCCTTTGGTAATGCCCTGCGACCGTTAAAGGTACTTGGCGTCTTTGTTCTGATTTGCGTAACCTGGATATACTTCAGGGCCGAATCCATTGCACAAGCCAACGCGATAGGCTTGAAGATTCTTCAATTGGAAGGGCCGCTGTTCATTCCTTCCGATCCGGAGATCTTCGTGTACTGTGTGTTCTCCATTGCTTTTCTGCTTTCTATGGAAATTGGGTATGAGTCCTTCTACCAAAAAAGAAGAATCAGAATCAATGTGCAACGCTTTGCCAATCTCCTGATGCTGACGCTTACGCTTATGATCATGTTGATCGGCGTGTTTGATGGTGGACAATTTATCTACTTTCAATTCTGAGGCATGACCAGGGAGTTCAAGAAACTATTAAAATTTATTGCCATCACGGCGGCAACTGTTTTTATCCTGGATTTCATGATCGGCAGTTTGCTTGAATATTTGTATAACAAGATGGAGGCAGGGGAGAGGGCGAGGGCTCATTTCGCCACACAAAAGTCAGAAGCGGATCTGTTTATCTTCGGATCGTCGCGAGCACTTTACCACTATGATCCTTCCATTCTTAAGGATTCGCTTCATGTGGAAGCTTACAATGCCGGTCGGTCTGCACAAACTGTGTTGTATCATTTGCCGGTTTTCAAGATGATCCTCTCGAGGAAAAAACCAAAAGCAGTGATCCTTGATGTAAATGAAAGTGAATTCCTGTATGACCAGTCTAAATATGATCTCGTGTCCCTGTTGCTTCCGTATTATACAAATCCTGCCGTAAAAGCTGTGGTGGATAAGGTGAGTCCCGGCTACCGGTATTTTTCCTGGAGCCGCATCGTGCCATACAACTCATCGTTGGTGGTCATTGCTTACCGGGCACTTGGTTTTGGATCTCGCCGAAGTGATGACAAGGGTTACATATATTTCCAGGGCAATCGCACCAGCCAATTGGAGACCTACAAATATTGCGGCAAGCCCATCACCATCGACCCAAATATTGTCGATGCCTTCAGGGAATTTGTTCAGCTGTGCAAAGACAATCAGATTCCCCTGCTCATTGTTGTGTCACCGCGATTCATGAAAGTGGACTGTGAAAGAAAGGATCTCCTGGAAATCAAACAGTTGGCAGATTCGATGAATGTGCGCCTCGTTGACTTCTCTACAAGTCCAAAATACCTCCAGAACCTTACCTTCATGTATGATGAAGCTCACCTCAATCGTGAAGGGTCAATTGAATTTACAAAGGATGTAATTTTCCAGTTGAAACACGCTCAGGAATAATGCGCATTCTTTTTATCGCATGGGATGGACCTTACGTTAGCTACCTTGACGGTTTATTTCTGCCCATTTTTGCCAGGTTGAAACGGGAGGGGTTTGAGTTTTCGATCCTTCACTTTACCTGGGCGGAGGCAAGCCAGGTAAAGAACATTCAGGCTTCTTGTCAGAAGGCCGGGATCCGCTATCAGCACCATCCGATCATGACCTGGCCCCACAGTTCAATAGGAAAACTACTGGCGATGATCATGGGACCAATCACCATCAGAAAAATGGTGAAGCGTCATTCCATTGATGCACTGATGCCCCGCGCAATGATTCCTTCAAGGATGGTACTCGCCGCTCTTCGGAAACTAACAGGCATGAAAATTATCCTTGATGCTGACGGATTGCAGATAGAGGAACGTGTTGATTTCGCGGGGTTGAAAAGGGAATCTATGCGATTCAAGTTTCTGAAGGACATTGAGCAACGGATCATGTATAAGGCTGATGTTATTCTGACACGATCGCACGCTGCCGCGGAATTTCTGACGCAACAGTATGGTGAACAACTTAAGGCGAAGATGTTTAAGGTCGTTAATGGCAGAGATGAAAAAGTATTCAGCAGAAGTTCTTTGTCTGATCAGCAAGCATTAAGGGTCACGCTGAATATTCCTGATGATGCTTTTGTCAGCGTCTATTGTGGATCCCTCGGTCCTCAGTATGGCGTCGACGAAATGATCTGGCTGCATCGGCGTATTCAACAGCGGAATCCGCAGGCCTGGTGGTTGGTGATTACCGGCAACCCTGGCTATTTGGCCAACCGACAATTGCCGGCCAATGTCATCATACGAAGGGTGAGAAGCGACGAGGTGCCAAAGTACCTCTCCATAGCAAACCTTGCCTTTGCCCTGCGGAAGAATTCTGACTCCATGAAGGGAGTAGCACCCGTGAAGCTCGGAGAGTATTTGCTCATGGGGTTGCCTGTCATTGCATCATCAGCGATCGGCGATACCGGGAAGCTGCTTGAAGGAAACCCATCCTGTATGTTGATGAATGACTTAAGTGAACCTGCACTCGAAGGAGCGTTGTCGTGGCTCGAGCGACTGGATCCTTCTGCCGTGGCTGTCGAGGCCCGCCGATGCGGAGAAGAACATTTTGGACTCTCCGTTGCCGTCAATTCTTATCTGCTCGCTCTCCGGACACTGGGTTAAAAGTACTGTTTCACGTACCTTCGCCACTACATTTGATCGTGCATGTCCTTCCTGGATGTTCCATTTATTCTTCTGATTTTTTATTCGGGCCACCTGATCGTTAACCGGGTCGTCAAGGGCTATGACGCCGGTTCGGATCGACCCATGCTCTTAAGGTTGTTGTACTACCACCTGTTCTTTTCACTGGTCTATGGATGGTATGTGATTACATTCGGTGGTGATGCCGTCGGCTACTGGCGCAATCCCATCCGGGGAGGAGACTGGCTCAGCCTGCACCAGACGGGGACCAATTTTATCAGGTTTCTTACGTTTCCATTTTCAAAAGTACTTGGACTGTCTTACTGGACGGGCACGCTCTTATTTTCGCTCTTTGGATTTTCAGGGTTCATATTCATATACCTGACCTTCCGGAAATTCACTCGGGTAAACCCGATGCTCTTTGGCTTTCGGCTTTTCCCGCTTATTCTTTTCCTTCCCAATATGCACTTCTGGTCCGCTGGTATTGGAAAGGACTCCGTCATCTTCTTTGCGCTGACATTGTTTATTTTTTCGATGACCAATCCGACAAGGAACTTTCTTGGAATCGTCGTGAGTTTTTACCTCGCCTATTTCATCCGACCCCACATGGCCTTGTTGATGCTGGTAGGGATGGCGTTCAGCATGCTGGTGAGTAACAAAGGCGTTTCCTTCTTCTGGCGCATACTTTTTCTTGGCGGATCGGTGTATGTATTCGTGCTCATTGCTCCGGCAGTGTTTGAGTTTATCGGCCTTGACGAAGAAACCATCGAAGGAATTGGTGACATTTCCACCAGACGATCAACCAATGTCGTGTGGCACTCTGTCGGTTCGGCGATCGATATCAGAAGTTATACCGTCCCGCTAAAAATATTCACCTTTCTTTTCCGACCGCTTTTTGTTGACGCCAACAACTTTTTCGGCCTTATCGTCTCGGTAGAAAACCTCTTCTATGTTCTGCTCGGACTCTATGTCCTTCGGTTTCGGAACCTGATGGAGATTCTCAGGATGCCAATGCACCTCAAGGCAGGATTGTTTGTGCTGGCATCAACTTCATTCTTTATGTCAAGCTCGCTAGGGAATCTGGGTATCATCATCCGACAGAAGAATATGGTGATGTTTATGTTCCTGATGATTACCGTATACCTCATCAGTAAGGCCCAGGAAGTGAAACTGACCCGGCGCCCCATGATGCCATCCCGTGCTCATGCGAAAACCGAAGCTGCTTAGGATCACCACAGTATCGGCAAGCCTTCACCTGCTTTTGAAGGGCCAGTTCGGATTCATGCGTGAGCATGGTTTCGACGTATTGACAGCAAGTGCCGATGGACCTGAAATAACTGAAGTAAAGAAGGAAGGCATCGATCATGTGATCATTCCATTTACAAGAAAGGTCACACCGTTCCAGGATGCTTATTGTATTTGGAAGCTGGTGGGGATGATGTCCAGGTTCAAACCTGATATTGTTCATACGCACACACCCAAGGCTGGCTTGCTCGGAATGCTGACGGCTTTCCTTTTACGGATTCCTGTTCGCATGCATACAGTTGCCGGACTTCCATACATGGAAAAGACCGGTGTGCTGCGATGGGTACTTCGTGTGACCGACCGTGCAACATGCTGGATGGCGACTAAAGTTTATCCTAACTCAGAGGCAATGAGCAGGATACTCGTCAATGACCTTGGCATTCCGATTTCTAAATTGTCCATGATCGCAAAAGGTAGCAGTAATGGTATTGACGGAAAGTACTTTGATACATCACCGGCGCTCCGTCAGGAAGCACTGGCACTGAAGGAACGTTTGGGTATTTCTCCTGATGAAATGGTATTCAGTTTCGCAGGCAGAATTGTTCGCGACAAGGGGATGGTGGAGTTGGCTGAAGCGTTCAAAACATTCTGCATTCGTAGAAAGGCCAGGCTGCTTGTACTTGGCAATTTTGAGCAAGACCTTGACCCCTTGCCGCCGGACACCTATCATTTTCTTCAGAATGATTCCAGGGTCATCCTGGCAGGATTTCAGTCCGATGTCCGTCCTTGGCTGCTGGCTTCTGACATGTTTGTATTTCCAAGCTACCGGGAAGGATTTCCCAACGTTGTCATGCAGGCATGCTGCCTGGAGGTGCCGGTCATCGCATCGGATATAAATGGCTGCAACGAAATTATAGCTCATGAAACGACCGGCTGGTTGGTGAAACCAAAAAGCACTGACGCCTTGGTGGAGGCCATGACAAGCCTGTCGGAAAATCCAGACCTGCGAAAACAACTTTCAAAAGAAGCCCGGCAATTTGTGACGACTCATTTTGATCAACAGTATATTTGGCAGCAACTGCTGAGTGAATACCAGCGACAACTAAGCTTATGTACGCAACCATTGTAAAGCCGCTATTTGATCGATTGGTTGCTGCCGTATTGCTGATATTGACGGGTCCGATCATCCTGTTGGTTGCCGGGTTGATGCTGCTGACCAATGAAAGAAAAATCTGGTTCATTCAGCTTCGTCCTGGATTTAGGGGAAAGCCTTTCAAAATGATTAAATTTAGAACCATGACGGAAGCACTTGACCCATCCGGAGCCCCGCTGCCCGATCATTCGAGGTTGACAGCCATTGGGAAAACAATCAGAAAATTGTCGATCGATGAATTACCACAGTTGATCAATGTGATCAAGGGCGAAATGTCCATCATCGGTCCTCGACCCCTTCTCATGGAATACATGCCGTTGTACAATGAGCAACAAAATAAACGCCACCTGGTGAGGCCAGGGATAACCGGCTGGGCACAGATCAACGGTAGAAATACATTAACATGGTCTCAAAAATTTTCCTATGACACCTGGTACGTAGAGCACCTTTCGTTCTGGCTTGACATCAAGATTTTGTTTCTAACCGTAGGCAAGGTTTTTAAAGCAGAAGGTGTCAATAGTTCACCCAAGGAAACGATGGAGAAATTTAGAGGCAATTCCTGATGTCCATGCAAGATATTTTTATTTTGGGTGCTGGTGGATTTGCCAAAGAAGTCTGCTTTCTGATTGATGACATCAACAACCATCAGCCCTCATTTGAAGTGAAAGGTTTTGTCGATGCCAGAGTCGATCAGCGTGAATTGATGATCGGAAACCGCAGAATAGCCGTCATACGTGAAGATGATTTTCTCAAGGGGTCAACGAATGCCATGAATGTCGCTTTAGGCGTTGGCGACCCGAAGTTGCTCGCCAGTTTCCATGACAAGTTCAGCCGGTTCAGACTCCCGAATCTTATCCACCCGGGCTTTGTTGGCCACCGGGATTCCATATTGTTTGGCGTGGGAAATATCATTACGGCTGGTTGTATTTTTACCGTTAGCATCAAGGTTGGATCAATGAATCTCTTTAACCTCAACTCAACAGTTGGACATGATACAACCATCGGCTCGTTCAATGTGTTTAACCCCGGAGTAAACCTGAGTGGTGGCGTCACGATCGGTAACGGCAATCTTGTCGGTACCAACGCAACCATACTCCAATATATCACAATGGGCTCACGGTCGGTGCTTGGCGCGAATGCGCTGTTGACCAAAGATCTCGGGGATGATGCCACCGCCGTTGGTGTTCCTGCAAAACCAATCAGCAGAAAATAACCATGGTACTGCTCTACGGTGCTGGTGGTCACGCAAAGGTTGTTCTGGATGCCCTGAACGAAAAAGGGATCCAGGTCCGTGGATTTGTCGACGATACCCTGAAGGAGAATCAATTCCTGGGTGTACCTGTCCTTGGAGCCTATGATCCGCTTGCCAATCAGCAGGACAAGTTTATCATCACCATCGGTGACAATAGTATCAGGAAGGCACTGGCGAATAAGGTGACACATTCGTTCGACAGCATTGTCTCATCGTCCGCCGTAGTGTCGCCATTGGCGAAAATCGGTGACGGGGCCATGGTGCTTCAAGGAGTGATTGTTCAGAGCGAGACAGTGATCAGCCATCATGTCATCCTGAACACCGGCTGCCGGGTCGATCATGACTGCGTGGTTGGCGCCTTTTCACATATCGCTCCCGGCGCAATTCTGTGCGGAAGGGTTAGCGTAGGGGAGGGAACGCTGGTTGGCGCCGGTTCCGTCGTTATCCCCGGCATCCGCATTGGCAATTGGTGTACCATTGGTGCGGGGTCTGTCATCGTCAGGGATATTCCCGATGGTGCTGTGGTTGCAGGCAACCCGTCCAGGCAACTCAATAAATAGCGGATGAAGTTCCCGGCAGTCGCCATGTTGAACGAATTCAAACCAACGATATGGTTCCTTGGCAAGTTCATCACCTTCTATATCGTCGGCAGCATTGTGTATGGACTTTACATCACATACTATGAGCCCGAAGCGGATCCTGTTACGCATCTGGTCACCGTTCAATCATCATGGTTGCTGAACCTGGCAGGCTGGGATACGTTGGCCCTGAATTTTTCCGGGGAACCTACAACATACATTCAATGGAAGGGCCGGGGTATCGTTTCTGTTTACGAAGGATGCAACAGCCTCAATGTGATGATCATTTTCCTTTCATTCATGTTCAGTTTTGGCCCGTATTCAAAAAAACTCCTTTGGTATTCGGCGCTGTCGCTAGGCATTATTTATATGGTTAATCTGATGAGGATCATTTTCCTGTTCTTCGTCGTTCTCTACATTCCAGATTATACCTATTACCTGCATAAATACTTCTTCACAGCATTTATATACCTCTCCGTTCTGGCGCTCTGGATTTGGTGGGTCCGAATCAATGAAAAGCAAAGAGCCTGACTTTTATTTGCGTGTTGCCGCTGGCGTGGCTTCTGTTGGAGGCCTGGTGCTTGTTTTTGTATTTCAACACTTCAGCTTCGCCGAGGCAGCCTCTATTCAGGCAACACCACTGACGTTGTTCTTTATCAATCGCACGGCCAGGTTTCTTCTCAATGACGCTTTGGCCATCGTCTTGATATGGTCACTCTTTAACAATAGACGCTATGTGATTTTTGCTATTTGGGTTCAGGTTTTTGGGCTTGTTTTTTTTCTTCTGCCGTACTTCATGCTCAAAGCCTGGCATCCGGGTTACGACGGCCCGCTGGTCTCGTTCATGCACCGCCTGGTACTCAACCCAACGTTGCTTCTCCTGCTGATACCGGCATTTTATTATCAGTCAAGGAAGCAACCCGAAATCAAAGGCTGAACAGACCTTGATTGATAACCTATTCCTATCTTTGTCAACTTTTTTATGCAGGAATCAAAAATCTGGCTTTCCTCTCCCCACATGGGTGGCGACGAGATCAAGTTTGTTCAGCAGGCCTTTGACGAGAATTGGATTTCTCCTGTAGGTCCCCACATCGCGGCATTTGAAAACGAGTTAGCGGCATACAACAAGGTTGAGCATTGTGCAGCACTTAGCTCCGGAACGGCGGCCATCCACCTGGCATTGATCATTCTTGATGTGAAAAGGGGAGATGAAGTGATCTGTTCCTCATTTACTTTTTCAGGTTCATGCAACCCGGTGGCCTATACCGGTGCAACACCAGTGTTTGTCGACTCGGAACGCGAGACATGGAATATGGATCCCGATCTTCTGGAGGAAGCCATTGCAGACAGGAAAAAGAAAGCAGGAAAAATTCCGAAGGCAATCATCCTCGTTCATCTTTATGGGATGCCGGCGAAAATCGAAAAACTGATAAAGGTTGCACAAAAACATGGTATTCCCGTGATTGAGGATGCAGCAGAAGCCCTTGGATCTGAATTCAAAAACCAAAGACTCGGAACATTTGGCGACTTTGGTATCTATTCATTCAATGGCAACAAAATCATAACGACATCCGGTGGCGGAGCATTGGTGTCAAAGAACCAGGCATGGATACAACGTGCGAGATTCCTGGCCACACAGGCCAGAGATGCCGCTCCTCACTATGAGCACTCACAGATCGGATACAACTATCGGCTCAGCAACATCTGTGCGGGGATCGGAAGGGGTCAATTGCACTATCTTGATGAACGCATCAAACAACGGCGATCGGTCTACGAGACATACCGAAAGGCAGCAGCGCACCGGTTTCATTTCCCTTCAGAACCCGACGGCCATTTTTCAAATCGATGGCTAACAACCATCCTGGTTGATCCCGACAAAAACAATGGCATTGACCGTGAGGCACTTCGACTGAAGCTTGAATCTAAAAACATCGAATGCCGGCCCCTTTGGAAGCCGATGCACCTTCAGCCTGTATTCCGTGGCGCCCCTGCATACAGGACCGGAGTGTCCGAATCTCTCTTCGAATCAGGGCTTTGCCTGCCTTCTGGCTCCAACCTTTCAACTTCTGACCTCGACAGGGTAATTGATTCCCTGGGAGTGGCCTAGACAGGTCCAAAAACCCGCAATTTTGGTTACTCCAGCGGGGGAAATAGTATCTATTGGGCCGTTTATTTGTTATTTTTGAAACTCTGAATACCCTAAAATGAAGAAACTGGCCTGTTTATGCCTACTTAGTGGGGCTTATTTTGCGGCTTTTGGTCAAGCAAACTTCAGGACCAATGGCACGGGTGGGGGGGACTGGAACCAGAATGCATCCTGGCAGCAAGAAGTACCCAATGGTTCAGGAAACTGGATAACGGCTGTCACGACGCCAACCAGCGCAAACAATACAATTCTCATCCGGACCGGGGATGTTATAACAGTAACTGCAGCAGTCACCGTAGATCAGGTCACCGTTCAATCAAATGCTACCGTGACGGTCAATGATGCCGTTGCGCTGACCATCAACGATGGTATCGGAACAGATTTCAGCGTTCTTGGAGGCAATCTTCGCATGCTTGGAGAGTCATTTGTGACGGGAACGGGCGGCTTGGTGATGAGTACGGATAGCCATTTGTTTGTTGGATCACTACACAGCGGTGGAGCCATATCTTCCGGGGTCACAACGGGTAACATCCGAGTTTCCAGCAGAGGGTATGCTTCAACCAGCCAAATTACTTATAATGGTACAGCAGCTCAGGTACTGGGTGCAGGACATCCGCCGAATGCCGGTGTTCATACCAATATCAATAACTCATTTGGTGTAACGCTGAACAATCCTGGCGCCAACCTGATCACAGTAGGCGCTCTGAATATGGTCAACGGCAACCTTTTAATTGAAACCAACAGCCTCCGGGTGTTGGGTGATTTCATCCAGTCAGCCGGAACACTCACGTTTAATGCGCTGACTGCGGCAAGAACATTTGCTGTCAATGGGAACACGCAGCTGAACGGCGGAAGTTTCTCTGCAACCAGCGGTACAGCCACAGCGGGCCTCACCTTTACCGGCAACCTCGATATCAACGGAGGAACCATGGCTGTCTCAAGTGGATCGCAAACGACCACATTCCTGGTTTCGGGATCTCTTAATTTGCTCAACTCGGACCTGACCCTCACCAGCGGAACTGTAGACCTTACCATGACGATTGGCGGTGATGTCACAGGCGCTCATTTCATTCAATCATCAGGTGCCAACACAAACCTAATCGTGAACGGAACAGGTTCGCTTACGAATACTTTTCCATTCAGCCTCAATGCTGCATTTGAACAACTTACATGGAACCGAACGGGAGGAACCCTGGCCATCCCTTACAACATCAACTTGCGTCACATTCGTTTGACCGCAGGCATCATCGATGCGAATACCAATTTGACCGTAACAGGGGATGTGAGCCTGGATGCCGGAACGACATTTTCATTCCGCAACCAAACCCTGACACTTCAGGATGGTGCATTTAACTTTTACCTCACAGGCGGCGTCCTTGATGCGGATAACACATCCATACTGAATGTGAACGGTTCAGGACCATTCGGTACTCTCGCGTTTGCCGGCGGTGGTAATACCGTGAATACACTGACCATAAACAGACCGACTGCAGGTCCACTGGTTTTTCTTAACAGTGCGCTCACGATCTCCTCAGCCTTTAACCTCACTGACGGTGATTTTGTAAATACTTCAGGCCTTAATATGGGCAGCGGCTCAACCATCACACGCCACTCCAATGCGTCGATGACGGGAGCAGCACCAACGGGTGGAGCCTACGCAGTGATACTGAATGGAACTACGCTCACTACGGGAAGTGAAGTAGGCGGGACCATTTCAACCATCAACAGCAACGTTTCAGGAACGGCCAATGTGGGTACCGGTGGATTCACCGCTACAGGTCTATTGACCATTGCTTCAGGCACCATGACCTGTGCAGGCAACAGCATCTCGGTTGGAAGTCTCCTGAACAATGGAACTTTAAATGCGCCGAGTACCAACCTAACACTCACAGCAGGCAACTTCACCAATAATGGTGTATTTAATAAGAACAATGGCACGACGAATTTCAATGGTGTTTCTTCCATTCTGGGAAGTTCTTCATCGGTTTTTCAAACAATCGTCATCGGAGGAACACTTAATGGTGGCTCTGGATTGTCGGTTCACGGTAACTTCACCAACAACGGTACCTTCAACGGTGGTTCTTCCGTTGTGCAATTCCTTGGTGGTACAGCGCAGGCCGTCAATGGAACGAATGCCAGTTCATTTGCTTCATTTACTGTCAACAAGGTGATTGGCGTCGCGTTGACACTGTCAAGCATGGTTTCGGTTTCAACCGGTGTTACCCTGAGCGTTGGCACCTTGAACAACACGGCAGGC
>JAEUUD010000019.1 GCA_016787625.1 Cyclobacteriaceae bacterium | reverse complement strand
CAAGAACAGCCAACGCGATGGCGATAGAAACCCTCATGGAGCTAAAGGTAGCAACCGGGTTTCATATCCCGGAAGTGTTTTATGAGAATACCCGCAAATCGGTACCTGTCAGTTCGGTGTTGTATCGCTTCAGTGAACTGGCAGCGGGGCCATTGATGACGGAGCCTGTTGTGCTGAATCTGCTCCCATGATTGGAACAGAGAAAATTACCTGCAGATGGTTGAAAAGCAACGGTTGTACCCTGGTGTGTACATGCTTGTGACAAGGCGATGTACGATGTATCCGAAATTCTGACAATCACCAGTCCGTTTTTATATATGGATCCTCCGTCGGCGGTGAGCGCTGTATTGGCTGATGACGTAAGGTCAATGGTAAAGTCAACACCTGTTGGTGGAGCTGGTACGGTGGGATCTGAACTGGAGCATGATTCAAGGGCACATCCGGCACAAGCCATAAGGCTCGCGGTTCCAAGCATTTTCAGGAATTCATTTCTCTCCATAACATCCGCGGTTCAGGTTCATTCAAGTTAGATAATCTCCTTAAGACTCTTTAGTAGTAACTTGATTTCATCCTCACTATTATAATAGTGCGGTGAAATTCTTAATGCCCAGCTCACCCCTTTTGCGTCAAAATCCATGACAGCGGCGCCACGGGAACTGATGGATGTGTTAATTCCCTGACGGCGAAGTGCGGTCAGTACATCACTGGAATTCTTGCCGGGTATCTCCACGGTGATGATGCTGCTAAGTGATTTGCCGTGATCAAGCAACCTTAATCCCAAGCTGGCAAGTCCATCCCGGAGTAGTGAACACAAATAAGCGTTTCTTTCGGTGATGTTGTGTAAACCAATCCGAAAGGCATATGCTGCTGCCTCACGACAACCTGCCAGTAAGGTGTATGGCAATTCCCACTCTTCAAACCGCTTGGCATCCGGACGCAATTTGAATGCGTCCGCTTCAGTCCAGTCGGCTCCGCGCATATCAACATACAGTGGCCACCAATCTTTTTTCAATACTTCATTGGAGACAAACAGAAAGCCCGTTCCTCTTGGCCCCCGGAGGAACTTTCTAAACGTGCCGCAGAAAAAATCACAATGGATGTCCTGCATGTTCACAGGAAGTTGTCCTGTGCTCTGACAACCATCAACGAGGTAAGGGATGCCACGTTCCTTGCAAAGGATGCCGACATCGCTGACGGGTTGAATCAGCCCACTGTTGGTGGGCACGTGTGTCAGTGACACCAGCTTTGGCCTGTGTTTATCCATCAAGTGCCTCATGCTGTCGGGATCGACGCCTCCTTCGGCTAAACTTTCAGCCCTGACAAGTTTGATGCCCACTCTTTTTTGAAGAGAAAGCAGTGCGAGTTGATTGGAGATGTAATCTTCTTGAGCAATCAGCACCTTGTCACCGTGCTCGAGAGGAATACACGACAGGGCTTTGTCAAAGGAACTGGTCGCAGATGAAGTGAAGGCCACGTTCTCAGGCAGGCAGCCCAGCAATTGCCCCATCACCGAGTAGAAGCGGTCAATTTCTGCGGCCTGCAGGTCGGCGGTTTCGTAACCTCCGGTAACGGACTCGGCCTCAAGGTATGCGCGCTGTGCTTCGATAACGGCATGAGGAGGCAGGGAAGATCCGGCGTTGTTGAAGTGTGCTTTGGTGGTGCATCCCGGAGTTTCGGAGCGCACCTGGTCAATGGAAATCATGCCCCAATTAGCCCAAAATAATTCATACTTTAGCCGGTATCCATAAAAGTACGTCTATGCGTTTCATCCTATCGTATTTCCTGATCGGCTTCTTCCATCTTTCATTTGGCCAGGACCTCAAGTATACCGTCTGTGAAAATTGCTGGACGACCGATTCACTCGGCAATCACCGTGCCTTGGTGCAAGTTCCTTCAGCGGGCAAGGTGGCGGAAGTGAAAATTGATTGGCGCAGACGTGACACCGATGTGGAGCGGAAGAATCTGGTGATCACCGACGAAGCTGGCAACCTGATCAGGAATGTTGCACGGGGTAAGGTCAACCGGGAATCTGGAGAACTTTTCTTTGAACCAACGGCGGGAAAGGGAAAGTACTTTGTCTACTACATGAAGTACTGGCAGAAGAAAAAATCAAACTACCCAACGGTCGTCTATCAGGATTTTAAGGAAACAGCATCACCTGAATGGCTGAAGCAACTGCCGGATGTAAAGAAAATCAAAGCGTCGGTGCTCGAACTTCAGTCCATTGATGCACTCAACAGCTTTTATCCCATGGAGGTGATAGCAACACAAGCAGAAGTGGATCGGTTGACAGCGTCAGCCGGTAATCGTGACTTCATGGTTTTCCCGGAAGACCGCATGAACCCGGTAAGGATGAAAGACCTCCCATATAAATGGGCGCAGTCGGGCCCTGGTGAATTGTTTGGTGGAACAGCGGCGAGAGGGGAGAACTATGCCTTTCAACTTGGGATTTTTGCTCATGGAAAGAAATTAGAAGACGTTAGGATCACTTTCACTGCCTTAGAGGGCTCCGGCATTGCCATACCTGCCAGCTCACTTTCCTGCATCAACACTTCAGGGGTTGGGTGGGATGGAAACAAGTTTGACATCAAGTTGAGTGTGGAGAAAGGAACAGTCCAGCCTTTGTGGTGCACGGTCACCATTCCGGAAAACTTGCCGGAAGGCGTCTACAAGGGGACGGCAACGATTCAGTCTGCCGGGTCAACATCCCAGACCATCGCTATTCATATAGCGGTTGCCGGAGCGCCGGCCGTTAATCATGGTGTTGATGAGCCATGGAAACAAACGAGGCTTGCCTGGCTGGATTCAAAGTTGGGTTCTTCCAATGATGTCATAGCTCCTTACACACCGCTTGTTGTGAATGGAAGCGCCATCAGCTTGCTGGGACGCAAGCTGGACGTTGGGGACAACGGCTTGCCTGCACAGATCACATCGTATTTCTCTTCAAGTATGACGTCGCTCAATAGTGAGGGCCGTCCCATGCTGACTGGTGCATTTGATTTTCAAGTCGTCGGCAAGGGCAAAGGACCGTTGAAGTGGACATCATCAGCCAAACCATCCTTTGAAAAAGAATCGGATGGCCTTGTTCGCTGGAATGCCATAAGCACATCCGATGACTGTTCGCTGCAAGTAACCGGCAAAGTCGAGTTCGATGGATTCGCGACATGGAGTGTGAAACTGACGGCATTACGTGATGCTGATTTCGAAGACATCAGCATGACCATTCCGTTGAGTAAGGAGTTTGCAAAGTACCTCATGGGCCTTGGCCTTCGCGGTGGCTTCAGACCAGCTGATGTCAACTGGTCATGGGACGTTGCTACCAGGAATCAGGACGGTGCCTGGATTGGCAGCGTTAACGGCGGCATTCAGTTTTCACTGCGCGCTGAGAATTATTCTCGTCCACTCAACACGAATTTCTATCTCCAGAAACCATTGAACCTTCCACCTTCGTGGGGAAATGACGGCAAAGGCGGCATCAGGATGAATGAAAAAGAAAATACCGTTGTCATCAAAGCATTCAGCGGCGCACGCTCTATGAAGAAAGGGGAAGAATTACACTACAACTTCACCTTGCTCATCACGCCATTCCACACCCTTCAGACGGACAGCCAATGGAAAACAAGATACTATCATAAATACAGTCCGATCGATACGATTCTTCGTCGCGGGGCAACCGTCGTGAACATTCACCATGCAAACGAAATCAACCCATACATCAACTACCCGTTCCTTCGCACACGCGAGATGAAGGCATACATTGACGCTGCACACAAGAAGAACCTCAAGGTCAAGATCTACAACACAGTACGGGAGCTTTCCAACCGCGCTTACGAGACACCCGTGTTGCGGAGCCTCGGCACCGAGATATATTCTCCGGGCAATGGAGGAGGGTTCTCCTGGCTGCAGGAGCATCTGGGTTCAAACTATATCGCGGCGTGGTTTGTGCCAGAACTTCAGGATGCTTCGATTATCAACAGTGGAATGAGCCGCTGGCACAATTACTATGTTGAAGGAATGAGCTGGCTGGTGAAGAACGTAGGCATCGACGGCATCTACCTGGATGATGTGGCCTTTGACCGCATCACCATGAAGCGTGTCAAGCGGGTGCTTCAAAGTGACCGGGGTCCGGGCATCATTGACCTGCACTCGGCCAATCAACACAACAAGCGGGATGGATTCAACAACAGCGCCAATCTTTACCTCGAGCATTTTCCATACCTCGACCGCCTGTGGTTCGGTGAATACTTTGACTATGACTCAAAGCCTGATTTTTGGATGACCGAGGTTTCCGGCATTCCCTTTGGATTGATGGGTGAGATGCTGGAAGGTGGAGGAAATCCATGGCGAGGCATGGTCTACGGGATGACCAACCGCATGCCATGGACCGACAACAGCGACCCTAGGGCGCTGTGGAAACTCTGGGATGACTTTGGTATACAGGGATCGGAGATGATTGGCTACTGGGTAGACACCAATCCGGTGAAGAGTACCCATCCGGAAGTGTTGGCAACCATTTACAGGAAGAAGGATGCTGTCCTTGTTTCTATTGCAAGCTGGGCGTCGGAAGACGTCAAAACGAAACTGGCCATCGACTGGAAGGCGTTGGGTTTAAAGCCAGCAGCTATCGCAGAAGCGCCAGCCATCAAGAACTTTCAAGACAAGCAAAAAATTGATTTGGCAGGAGAGATAACCGTGCCGAAAGGGAAGGGCTTCTTGATCATCATCAAACCTTGATATCATCACGAATGAAACACCGATTCTGTTTCTTTTTTCTTCTGCTTTCAGCCGCTTGCCTGGGTCAATCCGCAACGGTGAAAGAATACAAGAAGACGTTCAAGACATACCCATTTTCAGACCCTGACCCGATAGCAAGGATGGGAAACATCTATCCTTACTTCAGGTTTGACGGATATGCTGACAAAGGTGTAGACAAACCGTGGACGGTGGTGGAACTGGAGAACCCTTTCATTTCCGTGATGATCCTTCCGGAAATCGGTGGAAAGATCTGGGCAGCGACAGAGAAATCAACCGGCAAGCCCTTTCTGTACTACAATCATGTGGTCAAGTTCCGCGATATCGCCATGCGAGGTCCGTGGACAAGCGGTGGCATTGAAGCCAATTATGGCATCATTGGCCATACACCAAACTGCTCAACGCCGGTGGATTATCTCGTTAGAACCAATGACGATGGCAGCGTCAGCTGCTTCATTGGTACGCTTGACTTGCTTACCGATACCTATTGGACCATCGAAGTCAATCTCCCCAAAGACAAGGCATATTTTACAACACGCTCATTCTGGAGCAACACAAGCTCCTTCGAGCAACCC
The DNA here is from genome assembly GCA_016787625.1 of Cyclobacteriaceae bacterium. GTDB lineage: Bacteria > Bacteroidota > Bacteroidia > Cytophagales > Cyclobacteriaceae > ELB16-189. The sequence goes on along the minus strand of JAEUUD010000019.1, from coordinate 25,010 downwards.
TACTACACGTGGATGAATGCGGGTATTAAGGCAGCCGGCAACCTGGAGTTTGTCTATCCGGGTACGCACTACCTGGGGCACGACGGATCCAATAAACCGTGGAAGCTAAACCCGGAAACAGGCAAGGACATCTCTTTCTATGAGCAGAACAACGTGGGTCCCTACAAATCATACCACGTATTTGGCAAGTACACCAATTTCTTTGGTGGCTTTTGGCATGATGAGAACTTCGGCATGGGTCGCTATGCCGCGCATGATGAAAAAGCAGGCAAGAAAATATGGATCTGGGGATTGTCTCAGCAAGGGATGATCTGGGAAAAACTACTCTCCGATACTGACGGTCAGTATGTCGAAGTTCAGTCAGGGCGACTGTTCAATCAGACCGATCACACGAGTACGGCCACGCCATTCAAGCATCGGGGCTTTTCACCGTATTCAACTGATACATGGACCGAGTATTGGTTCCCGGTGAAAGGGACTCATGGATTCGTGGCTGCAACACCTGTTGGTGCCATGAATGTGAGAAAGCAGAAGTCCGGAAATGTTCTGATAGACATTTCGCCTTTGCAGAATATCACGCGTAAGCTCAAGGTAAGCCAGGGATCCAAAGTGCTGTATGAAAAGGAGGTTACGCTACGAACAATGCAGCTCTTTACAGATTCCTTGAAGGCACCCGAAGGCCACATCGACGTTGTACTTGGTGATCATGAGCTTGTGTACAGCACCAACCCTGAAAGTGATGTCCTTGCACGCCCTATTGAGTCACCAAAGAACTTTGACTGGCATTCTGTGCAGGGGCTTTACATCGAAGGGAAGGAATTCATCCGCGAAAGACAGTATATAAAGGCGGAAGAAAAATTGACCGAGTGCCTGAGCAAGGATCCTAATTTTATTCCTGCACTCACCGATTTGGCTGTGGTCAACTACCGGAACCTTGAATATGAGAAAGCGCTTTCGTACCTGCGGCATGCATTGAGTATTGACACCTACGACCCTGCTGCGAATTACTATTATGGACTTGTCAACACCGCATTGGGCAAGCACACCGATGCTCAGGATGGATTTGACATTGCAGCCATGTCTGCAGAATACAGGACAGCCGCCTACACCGCGATGGCAAGACTACAGCTCAGCAGAGGCATGTATACAAAAGCTGTTCACTATTCCCGGCTTGCATTGGATAACAATCAGGGTAACGTAGAAGCACTTCAATTAATGACGGTAGCTCTCCGCCTTACCGGTGATTCGCAAGGCGCATCAGAAACACGCTCCAGTTTGAATCGCCTCAACCCATTAAATCATTTTGCATCCTTTGAGCAGTATTTGTTGAAGCCTGGCGATGAAACCCGTGGTGCATTCACGATGGCCATCCGCAATGAGCTCGCTGTTGAGACGTATCTTGAATTGGCAACGTGGTACTATCGAATTGGATTGCTAAAAGAAAGTGAGTCCGTTCTCTCCTTGTGCACGCCCAACGCAGAGGTGATGTACTGGCAGGCATTTTTGAAGTACAAATCAGGTCTTTCACCCGATGACGCCCTCGCTTCGGCCATCAAAGTATCGGTGGAGGGTGTTTTCCCTTTCAGGCCAGAATCAGTAGAGGTGCTGACATGGGCGGCCAAAGCCACATCCCACTGGAAACCTTCTTACCTCCTTGCTCTTATATTTTGGAACAAGAATCAGACTTCAAGGGCGAAAGAGCTCTTCACCACTTGTGGCGACCGACCAGACTTCGCTCCTTTTTATGCTGCCCGTGCCGAACTGATTAGTCAGACAACGGTCAAGGATCTTGAAAAAGCATCGACCATGGACCCTGGCCAATGGCGGTATGCAAGGATGCTGATTCAACATTACTTCAAGGAACACAAGTATGCCGAGGCCTTGCGTGTCGCTCAGGACTTTAACCGGCGTCGTCCAAATGATTTCAGGATGGAACTTCTGCTGGCAAAGGCATTTTTGCTGCTGGAGAATTATGAGGCTTCCCTAAAAGTACTGGCGAAGACTAACGTGCTTCCGTATGAAGGTTCTACGGAAGGACATGCGCTGTACCGCGAGGCACTGCTCTTGCAGGGTATCAAGCAGATGAAAGCCGGCAAGTATGCCGCAGCCCTCGACCTGATCGGCAAGGCAAGGTTATATCCTGCCAACCTGGGTGTAGGCAAACCTTACGACGCTGACATTGACTCCAGGGCTGAGTACCTCCTTGAGGGGATGTGTCACCTGGGAATGAAAAATCAGGCGAAAGCCAAAGCATCATGGACTGCGGTGGTCAGCCAGCATCACAAGCCCGGAACAGCCAACGACTTGATTTCTTCGTGGGCGATGAGGAAACTCGGAGAAGAGAAGAAAGGAGAAGCTCTTCTTGCTGATTGGCTGCAGCGTGAGCCGATGCGGGCTCAAGCGATCTGGTGCATGGAGACTTTTCAGCGCCGCGCTGTCGCTTCGCCTCAGGAAGATGATTCTCAGCTACGGATTCTCCAGGCCATTTTTCAATTGAATCCTTAGCGAAAACTCAATCGCAATCTTTTCTGTATTTTCATGCAGTGTTGATGAACACGCAACCCATCGCATGAAACTCAAACTGATTGTTTGCTTGTTGGTTCCGGTCATGACCCTGGCGCAGAACAAGTATGGCATAAAGGCTATCAGGTACGATGAGTACCTCTCCAGTCTCAAAGTCAAACCCGAAAAGGAATTGGTGCAGATCCGGGCAGTGATTCCCGATATCGTCCTCGATATCCGTTATGCGACGGCCAACAATTTTACCGGAAAACAAATTTATACGCTCCCTCGCGCCTACGCCCGCAAGCCCGTCGCCGAAGCCCTTCGCAAAGCACAGACGGAGTTCAAAACTTTTGGTGTTGGCATCAAAGTGTTTGACGGCTATCGCCCATACAAAGCCACGGTAAAATTCTATGAAGAGTATCATGACACGACATACGTCGCTTCGCCCTATCGAGGCTCAAAGCACAACCGTGGATGCGCCCTGGATATGACCATTGTCGATCTGAAAACGGGCAAAGAGATTCCTATGCCAACGCCCTACGACTCTTTTCAAAAGGAAGCCTGGCCCTCAACACCTGTCAAGGATCCGGTGATCCGAAAGAACCGCGAGCTGCTGATCTCGGTCATGGAACGAAATGGATTCAAAGTGAACGAGTCTGAATGGTGGCACTTTGATTTTGTCGGATGGCAGGCGTATGAAGTGATGGATATTGACTTTGAAGAACTTGAAAAACCAAATCGCTAAATGAGCATAACGATTGCACAAGCCCAGCAGGATGTCGATGCGTGGATAAAGACTTACGGTGTACGGTACTTCGGTGAGTTAACCAACATGACAATCCTGACAGAAGAAGTGGGTGAACTTGCCCGCATCATGGCACGCCGGTATGGCGATCAGTCAGAAAAAGAATCCGACAAAGGAAAAGACCTTGGAGAAGAAATGGCTGATGTGCTGTGGGTCCTTATTTGCCTGGCCAATCAGACAGGAGTCAACCTTACCGAGGCCTTTGAAAAGAACATGCAGAAGAAAACAGCAAGGGACAAAGACCGTCATCATCAGAATCCAAAGTTAAGACAGTAAACCCTGCATCCGTGCTCCCATGAGAATACTGCCTTTAATTGTTGTGGCGCAGTTCCTCTGCACAACACTATGGTTCGTGGGTAATGCTGTCATGCCTGAGGTTGTCGCTGAATTCCAGTTGGGGGAGTTATTTTTCGCTCATCAGACCAGTGCAGTGCAGTTTGGATTTATAGCGGGTACATTGACCTTTGCCTTACTCACCATTGCTGACCGGTTTTCCCCTTCAAAAGTTTTCTTCATCAGCGGTATTGGCGGGGCTCTCATCAACCTTGGCGTACTGAGTGAAGCCAATGGGGCGGCAACCTTGCTCGTCATCCGCTTCGCCACTGGATTTTTTCTTGCCGGTGTCTATCCTGTCGGGATGAAGATTGCAGCCGACCATTTTGACAAAGGGCTTGGAAAATCTCTCGGGTTTCTCGTTGGCGCTCTCGTTCTGGGTACAGCATTTCCTCATCTGCTGAGAGGATACCTCAGTGGTGTACCGTGGCAGACCATTTTCGTCGCTAGTTCAGTGCTCGCTGTCATTGGGTCAACGATGATTTACCTGTTGGTTCCTGATGGTCCTTTTCGACGAGCCGCTGGTCAAATGAACATGATGGCCTCCATCAAGGGATTTTCCAACATCAACTTCCGGAGTGCCGCCATGGGCTACTTTGGTCACATGTGGGAGTTGTACACTTTCTGGGCATTTGTGCCTTTGATGTTGATGACATTTGCTGCAGCCTATCCGGAAGAAGCCTGGAATGTTCCAGTATGGAGCTTCATCATCATTGGATGCGGCGGCTTGGCTTGTATTGGAGCAGGCTACCTCGGTGTGAAGTTAGGTCCAAGGAAAGTGGCAGGGGTTGCACTTTCTGTCTCATGCGCCTGTTGTTTATTGTCGCCGCTGATGTTCCTGATGCCGCCGGCACTGTTTTTTTCTTTTCTTATTCTCTGGGGAGCAAGCGTGGTAGCGGATTCTCCGATGTTCTCCACACTCGTTGCACAGCATGCGCCTCCTGAGGTGCGCGGATCAGCATTGACGATGGTCAACTGCATCGGCTTTTTTATCACCATTGTCAGCCTTCAGGCGGCAGGAATCCTCTCGCATTTCACTTCTTTCCAATATCTCTTTGTCTTTCTCGCGTTCGGTCCCATCTTAGGTCTCATTGCATTGGCAAGAGGAAAAGAACCATCTTGACATCATTCACGATAAACCATCCGATATGAAAGCGCTTTGCGGATTCCTTGTGTTAACATTCTTGTTGGTGAATTGCAGCCAGCATCCTTCGGCAGACACCGTCATCCATGGCAAAATCTGGACGGGAAACCCTCAGGAACCCTACGCGGAGGCCATGGCCGTGGCGGGAGACAGCATCGTTGCGGTTGGAACATTGTCACAAGTCGATCCATGGATCGGCAAGAACACGGAGGTGATCGACGCGACAGGGCAACTGGTGACGCCAGGGTTCATCGACACGCATACCCATTTCGTGGACGGTGGATTTAGGCTTTCCTCAGTGCAGCTGCGTGATGCAAAAACCCCGCAGGAATTTATTCAACGGATCAAGGCCTATGCAGCCAAGCTTCCTGCGGGAACATGGGTCATGGGTGGCGACTGGGATAATCAAAACTGGGGTGGCGCATTACCCGAACGCAGTTGGATTGACTCCGTGTCTCAAAATAATCCAGTATGGATCAACCGGCTCGATGGCCACATGTCTTTGGCAAACAGCGCTGCACTGAAGGCAGCCGGCATTGACGACAAAGTAAAGGACATTCCTGGCGGGGCTATCGTGCGTAACAAGGGCAAGGTAACAGGGATCTTCAAGGACAATGCGATGGGTCTGATCGACAAGGCCGTGCCCCCGTATGCGGAGGCGCAGGAAGATCAGGCCCTCGACACGGCCATGAGATACGTTGCATCGAAAGGGGTGACTTCTGTTCACAACATGAGCGGCTATTGGTCTGCGCTGGAGAGAGGTCGTAACCAAAATCGACTCATCACAAGAATTTATGCCGGTACCTCTATCAATAATTGGCGCGACCTGGTCAACAAGATCAATAAAGACGGGCAGGGCGACGCCTGGCTTCGGTTTGGTAATGTAAAGCAGTTTGTGGATGGATCGCTGGGGTCGCACACAGCCGCTTTCTTCAAGCCCTTTGCTGACGCACCGAAAGATTCTGGCTTCTTTCTCACACCACCGGATGAATTGTACCGCGGCATCAAATCGGCTGACAGCGCCGGCCTGCACCTGATGGTACATGCCATCGGTGACAAAGGCATCAAAACCCTGCTCGATATTTATGAACGGATACAAAAAGAAAACGGTCCGCGCGATCGTCGTTTTCGAATCGAGCACGTGCAGCACCTTCATCCGAACGACGTACCTCGATTCAAGCCGCTTGGGATCATCGCCAGCATGCAACCTTACCACGCCATCGACGACGGCCGTTTTGCTGAAAAGTACCTTGGATATGAACGCTGTAAAACGACGTATGCATTCAAGTCATTGTTGGATGCAGGGGCCACTGTTGCGTTTGGGAGTGATTGGTTTGTAGCGCCACCGACTCCTTTGGAAGGCATCTATGCCGCTGTTACCCGTCGCACCCTTGATGACAAGAATCCTGACGGGTGGGTGCCGGAACAAAAGATATCTGTCGACGAGGCCCTGCGAGCCTATACCGTTAACGGCGCCTATGCATCCTTCGAGGAGAAGATTAAAGGATCACTGGAAAAGGGAAAGAAAGCTGACTATGTTATTCTTGAAAAAGACATCACGACCATCAACCCTGTGGAGATCCGCGATGTGAAGGTGATGAGAACTGTCGTCGGTGGCAAGACGGTTTACACCGTTGTCAAATGAGCGTAAGTACACCGTTCTTTAGCTTTGGCAGAACGTCGTACTGATCGGGAGTAAGGCAAAATGAAATGTCTTTGTGAATGTTGAGCCTGTTGAGGCGCTTCACATGAGATGAATTGCCGAGGAAGGCAACCATGTCCTTGCAGCCTTGCTTGTAAAGTTCGTGAGCAACCAGCGGCGCATCGCAGTCCGGCTCGATGTGGTTTCTAAGTTTTTCAATGATGGCACCGGCGAACAAGGTATCCTCAAGATTTACCTTGCCTTTCCATCCCGCACAGACGATCAGGACATTGTTTTCTCCAAACAATAAATACTTAACTACAGCAGAGAGATTAAGAAAGGATCCCACAATGATCTTGTTGGCGCCCTTGGCCTTTTCTATGGCTTGCGTACCGTTGGTTGTTGTAAATGCTATTCGCTTGCCGCGGATATCGGCACCCATGTATTCGAAGGGTGAATTTCCCTTGTCAAAGCCGTCCATTTTCTTTCCGTCCCGTTCGCCGGAAATGATGAAGCCCTTCCGCTTCATGAGTCTGCAGGATTCAGCGTCAGCGAATGGGGTGATGCTCTCCACCCCGTGGGCGAAGGCAGTGACCATGCAAGATGTTGCCCGAAGAATATCCACCACGACGACGGTCCTGTCACGCAGCTGATACAGGTGCATCAATTCAGGACTCAGACAGACATCGATGGTTTTCATCAGGAATGTGAAGGTCAGGTAATAATCACGATGCGATCAGCGGCAGTTTACTGACCTGGGCCTTGAGGCTCTTCCCCCGCACATCGACAAAAATCTCCATCCCGGGACTCGCGTGGGGAGTTGTTACATAGCCTAAGCCGATACCGATTCCAAGCATGGGAGACATCGTTCCGGACGTTACCTTACCAATGGTATTACCACCTGCATCTTTAAGTGCATAGTCATGTCGGGGGATGCCCTTGTCAATCATCTTGAAGCCAACCAGTTTCTTTTTTACACCACTTTCTTTTTGTGATTTAAGACTGGCTGAGTTGGTGAAATCCTTGGTGAATTTTGTTATCCATCCGAGACCTGCTTCCAATGGAGAAGTGTTGTCGTCAATGTCATTGCCATAAAGGCAAAATCCCATCTCAAGACGCAGGGTATCCCTTGCCCCGAGGCCAATGGGTTTGATGTTGTCCGCTTTGCCAGCTTCGAAAATGGCATTCCATGTCTTCTCAGCATCACGCTTGTTGACATAGATTTCAAATCCACCGGCGCCGGTATAACCGGTATTGCTGATCACGACATCGGAAGCTCCTGCAAAGGTTCCGACAGCGAAGTGATAGTACTTGATGACGGACAGATCAATGGCGGTGAGTTTCTGGAGCACGGATGTCGCTTTTGGGCCCTGTACAGCGAAAAGGCAGATGTCATCAGAAATATTCTTCATGGATGCGCCTTTCGTATTGAACTTTGAAATCCAGTTCCAATCCTTGTCGATGTTCGACGCATTGACAACGATGAGATAGTCGTTATCGCTTTTCTTGTACACAATCAGGTCGTCGACGATTCCTCCTTGTTCGTTGGGCAAGCAGGAGTATTGTGCCTGGCCATCGACCAATTTGGAAGCATCATTGCTCGTTACGCGTTGGATGAGGTCCAGGGCTTGTTCACCCTTAACGGTGAATTCGCCCATATGAGAAACGTCAAACACACCAACGCCTTGCCTTACTGCCATATGCTCTTCGATATCTGAGCTGTAGCGGACAGGCATCAGGTAGCCGGCGAAAGGCACCATCTTGGCACCCAGTTTTTCGTGAAGTTGCTGGAGGGGTACTTGTCTAAGATCCATAGTTCGTTTGCGAAGGATCGTAAAGTTAAAGAATCCGCGTCATTGCATGAGCAGCCCGGAATACTGATTTTCATCAACGTATTTTTTGAAGGCTTCAGGAGAGATGACATCACGCAGTGTTGCCAACGCGTTGGCCGCATACTGGTCAAAACCACGGGCCAGGGCTGTAGGGATATACGCTTTAAGTATTTTCACAGCATTTGGGTTGACCTGGAGGGCGTCAGAGAGAATGCCGTATGCGCGCCTTGTGTCATTTTTGAAGTAGCTGGCGGCTGCAACAATGGCTTCGTCGAAATACCAGTTGTTTTTCGCTAACCACAAATAACTGGCTGCCGCTGCGGGGTCGCCGGCTGCCTCCTGCTGAAGGGCGCGGAAGTATATTTCTTCGGTTGTATGATATGGGCCAAATACAATTCCCTGATCAATGATGCCCTGTAGTTCTTCAAGTCGCCTTTGAGAAGCGAGCAATCTCATTTCGAAATACTTGATTTCAGCAAAGAGACGTGTATCGGTAAGGTGAAGCCCTTGAAGATGCCCGTACTGCTTCGCTGCCAGCACACCTTCATCCTTGGTAAAATGTTTCTTGGCACGATTGAGGTAAGCCCTTGCGCGCAGGTCTTCGTTGGTGATCTGGGCAATCATTCTGTTAAATAGGGCTGAATCTCCCAGTGGAATCTGGTACAGTGCATAATAGAGTTTCTCACGATCGGTAAGATCCTTGAACCATGAGGAGGGAGCGGCGAGCGCACGCTTCATGCTTTCACTTACCTCGTGTAGCGTGGTGTCTTTCCTGTGGCTGATGGTATCCCAGGCAATGATGGCTTCATCAATCCTGCCTTCTTCTGCCAGCGAAACAGCATTGGCTAATGCAGCGGGTCTTGAATTGGCAAGGAGTGCGTAATAGAAATGACCGATGGCGACGTCAAACTTCTCCTGGTCCATGGCCATGAGGCCAAGTACATAGTTTGCCGGACCCGGCTTCCCGCCGGAGAAGATCGCCTCTTGTAAGAGACTGATGGCCCGGTTGACCTGACCTGATGCATAACAAGCTTTCGCTGCAGCTTCAAGAATCATGTCTTTGTACGGAGCATTGGAAGGACGGTGCGCGAGATGAAGAACACGGGTTAGCAGGGCTGTGTCGATCCGCGTGGTTTGGTTGGTCACATCATTCGCAAGCATCGTCGCGCTGAAGAGATTCAGCACAGAGTCTTCCGGGAGAAGTATAGTCGTTGAAAGAACAACGCCACGGCTGTTCGCTGTTGCCAGGACATTGCTCCTTACACCTGGGTCAAGGGACGTATTGTGAAGCGTTGCGGAATCCAGCGGAACCTTTTGTTTGGCCTTGAGCCCAAACAGGTTCATTTCCGCACTGCTGCGGCTGCGCCGGTCTTTCGCGGCCTCATTAAAATACAACACGGCAGAGTCGATCATTCCAATCCGTGAAAGGGATAATCCGAGGTTGTTTTTGATCACGCCACTTTCAGGATGCAGATCTTTTCCCTGCCTGAGTACCTTGAGATCTTCGTAGGCATTGCCTCCCAGCAGGTATACCTGGTCGGCATTGAGGATGGTGAACTCCGTTGGTCTGAACCTGTTGGCGTCGATCATGTATCCTTTTTCTTTCCCATAGTTCCCATTCCAGGCCTCCAGTGTTGCCAGAGCCGTAGAGGCATGCTGGTTGTATGGAGAGAACAGGTGTGCCCGCTGGTAATACTTCAACGCTTCATTGCCTGGTTCCTGAAACCGAAGGTCACCCATGGCTGTGAAAAATCCGGAAGTGAAGTGATTCAGGTGGGCTTGCCAATTGTTATAGAAAAGCAATGCAAGGGTAAAGACAAGGCCAGCAAACCGATAGGTGAAGTAAGGCATCGTGGTCGGCTTGTAAAGAACTTTTGGAATGGGAAGGTTCTTTTCGAAAAGCCCGATGAAGTTTGACGCCATGTAGAAGATGAACATCATGCCATACCCGATGTGCGTGTACAAGACGAGATCGTTCAGTGAGAGCAGTACAATGTCATTGCCTGCTGAAATGAAATATCCGTAAGTCCCCAGGGAAAGGGTGCCCACCCCCAATGCAAACAGCACCAACAAAACGTCGGCAGGAAATATGGATTCATAAATTGGCGCTCGTTGGCGAATTGTCCAGACGGCAAGGAAAGCAGATGCGGCAAAAACGAGGAAGGGTGGAAGGGTGTAATCCCAATCAAGCCATCCGATCCGATCCCAGTAGGCAAGCCACAAATTCAAAAGATAAATGAGTGCAATCGTAAGGTATTGACGCAGTGCTTGCGTTTTTGAACTTGCCATGGCGAGTGACACAAAGGAGGCAAGGATCTGATGCGACACGAGGATGATGAAGATGAGGGTGATCACCAAAGCACCGGGAATCGTGTGTATGGCGAGCAGTCGAAGAGGCTGAACAACCGTTGATGTCCCTACCAGCAGGCATCCAAGCAGGCCACAGATGACGGTAAAAACGGCCAACCGGGTGATCAGTTGGGCGCCTGTCTTAAAAAACTGAAAATAGAGGAGGGCAAGTAAGAATGGTGATACGATCGCTATGGAAATGAAGCGACTTTGAATCCCGGCGATCAGCAGCGAATCCCAACCCATGAGAGCGATAAGGAAGGTGGCCAGCAACGACCCGATGTAAAAGGAGAACCTGGGCAATGCGGAGACCAGGGCAAGCAAGATGATTAGTCCGATGGCAAAGCAGATGAGATAGAAATCGAGTGCCGTCAGGTTGGGTTCAATGGTGTTTCCAAGCCAGCGTTCGAAGAGGATGTAATTTTCTCCCGGCAGGGTAACTTCAAGGCTGCCGCGTTCAAACAAAGAAAGGGGGAGTTCCTGGACTTGCAGCTCCTGAAGCTGCTGCCAGGTCAGTACAGGCCATGGAGAGACGACAAAAGATAAAACAGCTCCAGTGAGCACCATCAGGAAGATGACGCCAAATACCATGATCATCCTTCTCGACCGTGCCGGGAGAGCCTTCAGAAAATCAAGCATGTTTACTCAACGACTTTTGGGACCCTGAAGTATGTGTCATCTTTGGCGGGAGCCTGAGAAAGTGCATCATCATGCGAAAGTTGACCTTGTACCTTGTCTTCACGAAGCACATTGATCTCCTGACTCATGGAAGTCAACGGCTCAATACCGTCGGTATTGACCGTCTTGAGTTTCTCTACCCAGGAAAGGATTTCGTTCATGTCCTTCATCATTTTTTCTGCATCCTCTTCCCCGAATTCCAATCGGGCCAGGTGGGCGATTTTATCAAGTGTTGCTCGATTGATTTCCATGAGACGTCAGTTCATTGGTGATGATCTGAAATACTTGCTCTTTCAGCCGGTCTTTGTCTGCCATGGTCATCCCACGGGTTTCAATCGGCTCGTGAAAAATAACCTCGACCACGCCCAGCCGGACAAGAAATTCATGCGGAGGTAAAATTATCCAATTGCGGGGTATCGTAACCGGCACGAGGGGGATTTGTTTCTCGATGGCGAGCCGAAAGGGACCGTCTTTGAACCGGGCCAACTGAGGAGGGTACGGTGAAAAGATGCCTCCTTCCGGGTAGATGACCAGGCTCTTGCCTTCATCGATGGCCATTCCGGATTTTACGTAGGTGTCATACTTGCTCCGAAGTTTCGAGCGGTCAACGGTGATGTGCAGGTTTCGGTACATCCACCCGAAGAAGGGAATGTTCTCCATGTCATTCTTTCCAACAAATACGGCGTTGACGGGCGTGAGCCCCATGGTTGGAATATCGAGGTAAGAAAAATGGTTGGGGCAGAAAATGTACTGCCGGGAATTGTGGAGAGGAGTTTTACAAATCACACGATAGCCGAGAAAGCAGAACAACAGTGTGCCCTTTGCCCAAATGCGATTCAGGATGCCAACCCACTTGTGCTTCTTTGGAAAGTAGATGGGGACAAGGAACCAGGGAAGAAGGATGACAAAAAAGATGAGAAAACCTGTCAGACCCTGAAGCGTGTTGATCCTCCGGAGTATTTTCATGGTCACACCGGTCTTTCACCCGGATGCGTGTCCTTACCGGGCATTGGCAATGGGTTTAGGAATCAGGATGAGTTCTTTCTGACGACCGTCAATGTAACGGAAACCATTCGCATCGAAGTATCCGTCCTCCTCTAGTTGAATGCGAATCTCTTTTTTCCATTCAGCAATGGCAACACTACAGTTGAGTTCAATGGAGTAAGCGGTGTTGAGGTGCATAGGATAGTCGCCCGTGTGCGGCACGCCACCCTGCATATCCCACATGCCGATGGTTGTGCCGGCGGCATGCCCGTGCATCCCAATGGGGTGGGTGTAAATAGATGGAGTGATGCCATTGTCTGTCGCTTGCCTCCGTGCATCAGCAAGAATTTGATTGCCTGTCTTGCCCTCTTTGAAATTTCCCGTGAGAAAATCCTGGAGCTCGTTTCCTCGGGTAAAGGCTTTCTTCAGATAGTCAGGAGCATCGGTCTCACCAGCCTTCAGCACATAGGCATGCTGTTGGGTGTCGGTATTCAACCGCAGGTACGTAATGCCAAAGTCAACATGAAGCAGATCGCCGGGAAGGATAACCAGGGGTTGAGGACGCTTTAATGTAATGGCATCTGACTCGTTGCGCTGGATTGACACAGATGTATGGAACCAGGTATCCAGCTTTAATTCTTTGATCCGCTCACGGTACCACCACACAACATCTTCTGTTGTTGTGACGCCCGGCTGAATCACCTTATCGGAAAAACCTTCAGCAATAATCTGATGCGCAATCCTGCAGATTTGCGGATAGATAATCATTTCCTTTTCTGATCGCGTTTCCAGCCATGAGACGGCAAGTTTTTCTGCGGACACTACATTTCCTTTCAGTTCTTTGGGCAATACGTGCAGCAGGTTGTCGTAGTCATTGGCAGTCAGTCCATCAGCATGACCCCAGTGAATGGCCTTGTTGACACCGATCTTTTTTGGTTTACGTTCTGCAATGAGTTTGCCCAGCTGCGCCCACTGATCCGGATCGGCATCGGGATCCCATGCACGTTTGAAAATTTTCCCAACATCATAGCGCGCCACGGCCAGATATTCCGGCTCAACGGAGGCTCCGCGGTCAAACACAATCAGCATGGTGGTGCGACGGGCGGCCATCCAGGTTGCGGGGAGCATGGTCTTGATGACAGGATCTTCGTTGTACTCGCGCGAGATAATCACCCACATGTCAAAGCCTTCGCGACGCATCAATGAGGGAAGCAATTGCCGCAGCCTGTCTTCCTGGATGTCATCAATCACTTTGGCTTGCTCACGTTGTGTGAGAATGTTCGGAACCTGGGCTTGCGAAAGGAATGTGGTGAGGCAGAGGGCGAGGAAGAAGAATTTCATGGGTCAGTATTTGTAAGTTTGGATTTATTTCAGTTGAATGATGCAGCGTTCGTCACGCAGGATTTCTCCCGCCCGGCCAACATCGATGTGAGAGCGAGCGTCATTCATTTGCTCTTTCTTTTCGCTCTTGATCTTTTTTACGTGGAGAGACTCAATAAACCGCTTAACGTCCTCACGTGTTTCGAGGATGAGCCTGGGCACCATGGCGGGTTTTTCGTCATCACCCTTGGCGACCATCGTAAAGAACGACGAGTTGGTATGCTTGACGAGATTGGTTTTCACATTCAAAGCCTCCACGCGGATACCCACAACGAGAGAAGATCGGCCAACATAGTTGACAGAGCCGTGGAGTGACACCAGTTCCCCCACCTCAACAGGTTGGAGAAATTCTACATTGTCTACCGATACCGTGACGCAATAGGTGCCTGCATGTTTTGTTGCGCAAGCGTAGGCCACCTTATCCATTAAAGAAAGGAGTATGCCGCCATGGATCTTGCCGCCAAAGTTGGCGTAGGACGGAACCATTAATTCGGTAATGGTCGTTTGCGAATGGCGTACCGGACGAGCAGGCTCTTCCATAGGTCTAGGTCGGGTGAAGGTACACGTTGCAGGTGAAAATTGCACACCTGCTACGCATTTACGGTATGGGGGCAGCAATCTTTCGTGACAAGTAATTGAATCGAACGATCATGGCCGCCGCTGTCAAGGTCAGTCCCATTAATAGCCCGGTCCAGATGCCGATGGCGCCAAAGCCAAGCGGGAAGGCCAGGAAATATCCCAGGGGCAGGGCGATTACCCAATAAGCGATAAAGATGAGGAGCGAGGGGATTTTCACATCCTGCAGTCCTCGCAAAGCCCCTGCACAAACAACCTGCATGCCGTCAGACATTTGAAAAAATCCAGCAATGATCATCAACGGAACGGCTGCGGCGAGCACGGCAGGGTCATCGATATACAGTGATGGCAATAAATGACGACCCACAATGAAGGCGATGCCCCAGCCGAGCATAAAAAGGACAGCAAGACCAATCAGTGCGAATCCCGATCTCCGGACAGCGATCCTATCGCGCTGACCAAAAAATATCCCAACACGAATGGTGGCTGCTGCCCCCAATCCCGACGTTGTCATGTAACTGACGGTGGCGAGGTTGAGTGCAATTTGATGCGCTGCCAGTGTGGTAGCACCCAGCCACCCCATCATGATGGCGGAGGAGCCGAATGCGGCGGCCTCAAAAATAAACTGTGCGCCAGCTGGAATTCCGATGTGTAGCATCTTGTTAAAGAGCGATCCTGCCCACGTACCATGAAAGAATGCATCCCGATATGCCTGGAATCGCTTGCCGTAGAAGACATACAAGCCCATCCAGACGGCCATGACGACCCTGGAGATAAACGTTGCCCAACCGGCTCCCGCGAGACCCATCTCGGGGAAAATCCATATGCCGTAGATGAGTAAGTAGTTAAGGACAATATTGACCAGATTGCTCACGATCATGATCACCATCGCCATTCGAGTTCGCTGAAGGCCTTCCGCAAATTGCCTGAACGTCTGGAAGATCATCGTTGGTACAATGGAGTATGTGATGATCAATAAATAGGGGATCGCCAGCTCAACCACCTCTACGGGTTGTTGCATGTGATGCACAAGACCCTGTCCGGCGATGACAAGGCCAACAAGAAGCAATCCTGTAGTGATATTGATGACAAACCCGTGCCGAAGGGTGTCCTTGATTTTTCCTGAGTCACCTGAGCCAGATGCTTCAGCCACCAGCGGTGTAATGGCGTAAGAGACGCCGATACCGAAGAAGAGGAGTACGGTAAAAAAACTATTGGCCAGAGAAGCTGCAGCCAGTGGAATGGCGCCGGTCCAGCCGATCATCACACTATCAGCCACGCCGGTCATCACCTGACCCAGCATGCTGATCATCACCGGGTAGGCAAGGAGAAAACTTGTTCGGGCTTCGGAGCGGAGCGTTGACATCAGTAAAAATTGTTCAGGATCAGTTCGGCTTGTTGTTGTCAAGCATTCCGGCAACCCTCAAGATTCCAATGATGCTGAGGCTGTCGGTAATCGTTCCATCAATGACCATCTGATGTGCTTCATGGAATGGCAGCTTCATCACTTTCATTCCTTTCTCGGTATCCTCATGGTTAGAAGAACCTTGCGTAAGGCCTTCTGCAAGAAAGACAAGTCCCTCCTCGTCGGAAACAGAATTGGAAAGATGAGAACGTTGAATCAACTTCCAGGATTTAGCGGTTAGTCCGGTTTCTTCCTTCAGTTCACGTTGGGCTGATTCAAGGGTATCCACACCCAAAGGACTTCCACCTTCCGGTATCTCCCAACTCCAGGTGTCCATGGTAAATCGATATTGCCCTACAAGATAGGTATGCTGTGTCTCATCAAGGGCAACAATCCCTACGGCCTTATTCTTAAAACTTACTTTTCCATAAATGCCTTCCTTACCGGCGGGATTGATAACCTGAAACTCCGTCAGGTTGATCCATGGATTGTCGTATATGTTGGTGGCCGCCACGACAGTCCAGGGATTTTTCACGTGATCTTCCACAGTTTCTTTGTTTTGAAAGACAAAAAACGACATTAATCAGCGAACTTTAACGGGTCAGGGAACAAATGCAATTTTCGATACGTGCTACGCTCCTCCTATACAGATGACCTTGTTGAAGCAGGCTGTGATGAAGTTGGCCGGGGTTGCCTTGCCGGCCCCGTTGTTGCCGCCGCCGTTGTCCTTCCAAAAACATACCGTCACGATCTCCTGAATGATTCCAAACAGCTAACCCGCGAGGAGCGCCTGGCTGTTCAGCAGGACATCATAAAGGATGCCCTGGCGTGGGCCGTTGCGGAAGTCAGCCATACGGAGATTGACGAAATCAATATTCTCAATGCCTCTTACCGCGCCATGCATATGGCAGTTGATAAACTGTCTGTGAGGCCAGAACTGTTACTCATCGACGGCAATCGTTTCAAGCCGGCCCAGGAAATGCCATTCCAGTGTATCATTAAAGGAGATGCGTCTTTCCTGTCGATAGCCGCAGCTTCGGTTCTGGCAAAAATCCATCGCGATGAACTGATGCAACGGCTTGCTCTTGAATTTCCCGGGTACGGTTGGGAAACCAATATGGGATACCCAACCGTTGAACATCGTGATGGAATACGTGCGTTGGGGATCACTCCTTATCACCGCAAGACTTTTCAACTGCTGCCAAGCCAGCTCGAATTGTTTGATCAGAATTAGCCATGACTGAATCTTCAGACGAGCAAAATTCAAGTGCATGCCCCAGCTGCGGGGCTGCTTTTACAGGACCGTACTGCAGTCAGTGTGGAGAAAAGGCTTTGAATGTATCTGAAAAATCAATCCGTAATTTTATCGGAACGGTATTGAATGAGGCTACATCGCTCGATGGAAAATTCCTGAAGACGCTGCGACTGATGCTCAGGAGGCCAGGGGAGATGAGCTATCAATACATGAATGGAAAGCGGATACCGTTCTATAAACCGGTTTCCATGTTTTTCATCGCCAACCTCCTTTACTTTCTTTTTCCGTTGTTCAATTCTCTCAACTCCAGCCTTCATGTTCAGATGAATATGCTTCCGTACTCTGAGCTGGCAACCAGGCTGGTAGAGCAGCATATTGCTGCGGCAAATATTGACTTAAGGACATTCGAAATTCAATACAACCAACAATCGACCAACATGGCCAAGATGGTCCTGATCCTGATGGTGGTGATGTTTTCTGTTCCGCTCATGCTGATGAACTATACCAAAAAAATGTTCTACAGTGATCATCTGCTGGTCTCTTTGGAGGCTTGCAGCCTGATCATCCTGCTGAACTTCGTCGGCCTCATTTGGGTTGTAAAGCTGTCCATCGTTGCCGCCGGTTGGGCTGGATTTGATATTCGATTTGTGCTTCAGGATAGCTATGTTTCTCCTATATCCATGGCGTTGTTGTTATATATTTTCTACCAACTCGAGCGACGTGCCTATTCACAATCCATTTGGAAAGCCATTGGCAAAAGCGCGATTCTGGTTCTTGGATTTTATTTTGTACTTCAACTCTATCGTGCGAGTTTATTTTTTATCACACTCTTGACGCTTTGAACCTTACATCCTGATTCTTCTCTGCTGATGTGCCTGATCTTCCTTTCCGTCAACAACCATCCTCGGTATCAATTGGTTATCGCAGCCAACCGCGACGAGTTTCACAAACGCCAGACGGCACCAGCTGACTTCTGGCAGGATGCACCAACCGTACTGGCAGGGCGAGACCTGGAGGCCAATGGAACCTGGCTGGGGGTGAGTACTTCCGGAAAAATCAGTTTGCTCACCAATTACAGGGATCCACACAACATCAATCCGCAGGCACCCTCCCGTGGAAAACTTGTTTCAGATTTTTTGACCAACGAGCTACGGGGAGATGCATACCTGAGCGATGTCGAAAAAAGAGGAAAGCAATACAATGGGTTTAATCTGTTGGCCGGCACTGCGGAAAAAATGTGGTATCACTCGAATTACGCCGTAGGCATCCAGGAACTTTCACCTGGCGTGCACGGGCTGAGCAATCACCTGCTCGATACGCCATGGCCGAAAGTGGAACGAGGAAAAAAGTTATTCTCATCCATTGTCCAGTCGTCTCTTATCGCCCCCATGGAATTGTTTGAATTTCTTTATGATGACAAGCAAGCCCCGGACAATCAACTGCCCGACACTGGCGTGGGGCTGCAGCGTGAACGCGCCTTGTCAGCCATGTTCATCAAGAGCCCTGACTATGGCTCAAGGTCTTCTACAGTGCTCCTTGTTGACAAGCGTGGTCGCGTGATTTTCTCAGAGCGTGTCTACGACCTGAAAACTTTTGAATTCACCACCCGTGTTTTTGAATTCGAGATTGAAAGCAGAAATCAGTGAAGAAGAAAAAGAACAATATCCCCCTGATCATCCGGGTTGTCCAAACGGCGTTTCCGGTTCTTGAACGTTGGGCTCCCTTTCTGGCAGACCGCGTATTTCGTCTGGTATTCTATGTTCCGGCAAGGTATCCGGTTCCGGCCAAGGAGAAGGATTTTGCCGCGACCGGAAGAAATATCGAGGTACTCGTCAATGGGAAAACCATTCGTGGTCAGGAGTGGGGAGATGCATCAAAGCCCTATGTGCTCCTCGTAGCAGGTTGGGCAGGACGCGCGACCCAGTTCCGCAGGTTTGTCCCGCCACTCATGCAAATGGGCTATCGCGTCATCGGACCGGATGGGCCGGCGCACGGGCAATCCGATGGCATTAAAACCTCCATCATGGAGTATGATACCATGCTTCAAAAGATCTTTGAGAAATTTGGCCAACCCACCGCGATCATCACACATTCCTTTGGCGGAGCGGCTGTGTTGTATGCCGCGATGAATGGACTCCCCGTAGACAAGCTTGTCAATATTGCCAGCCCGTCTATCGCTGACGAAATCCTCAAGACCTACCTGCGAGCCATCAATGGGTCGTGGAAGTCCGCTGAACGGTTTAAGAAATTTGTCATTAAAAAGACGGGCAAGTCGTTTGAGGAATTCACGGCATTGCATGCCGTTCAGCATCTTCCCAAGCCTGTTGACCTACTCATGATTATGGATGAGGAAGACGCCGATGTTGTCTTCAGGAATGCCATTGAGTTGATGAAGGCCTATCCGTTAGCCCAACTTTACAAAACCAGCGGCCTGGGCCACACCCGGATACTCAAGGATGACCAGGTGATTGCCAAAGCCCTCGAATTCATTGGCCATTGACCGTAACATGACCGGGAGCAAGGGCGTCTTACATGGGCAGGATGAAATTTGACGGCAGGAAATGGCTTTTTTTCGACAATTTGAACCAATTTTGAAACTCAAATCCCGTTCAGCAGTTGAAGGGTAAGGAAACATAAAGGATGAGGCATGGGTAAAATCATTGAGACAAACCAAATTTCAAAGGTTTATAAGATGGGCGACAACATTGTCAATGCCCTGCAGTCCGTCTCTATTACCATCAACAAGGGCGAGTATGTCGCTTTTATGGGCCCTTCTGGCTCAGGAAAGTCAACTTTGATGAACATTGTTGGATGCCTTGATACACCCACAGGAGGAACGTATGAGCTCAACAACCAGATGGTGAGCGAAATGACTGAAAACGAACTTGCCACCGTCCGCAATAAGGAAATTGGATTTGTTTTCCAGACTTTCAACCTGCTCCCTCGAGCCACTGCACTGGAAAATGTGGCACTGCCACTGATTTATGCCGGCTACCGTAAGGAAGAGCGTATGGAGATGGCCATGGCGGCCCTGGAGAATGTGAGCCTTGCAGACCGTCATCACCACAGACCCAATGAACTCTCCGGTGGACAGCGCCAGCGCGTTGCTATCGCGCGAGCACTTGTTAATAACCCGTCCATCATCCTCGCTGACGAACCCACAGGTAACCTTGATTCAAAAACGTCTTACGGCATCATGAACCTGTTTCAGGAACTTCATGACAAGGGTAACACGATCATCATGGTGACCCATGAAGACGATATCGCGCACTATGCTCACCGCATCATTCGTCTCCGTGACGGTCTCGTTGAGTGGGATCGCAAGAATGACAAGGTGACAAGGCAGACTGCCGACGCAGCAGTAGCTCACTAGCCATCCATTTTACTTAGTTAGTCATTCCTTCATCCGAAGGTTGATGTCCATTGCCCTGACTTTGGATTTTTGTAGATTCGTTAGTGATGCAGCCGCTTTCGCGATAAAGAGGTGCGAACAGAAATTCTATGAAAATTTATACTAAAACCGGTGATCAGGGTACTACCGCACTGTTTGGTGGGAAGCGGGTCCTCAAGTCAGACCTTCGGATTGATGCTTATGGCACCGTCGACGAGACCAACTCTTGGATCGGCGTACTTAGGGATCAGGAAGTCAACGCTTCAAGGCATACCGAACTTGTTGAAATTCAGGACAGGTTATTCACAGTAGGATCCATCCTCGCCGTTGAACCTGGAAATACCAAGGTGAAGGTGCCCGCACTCATCGAGGATGACGTTGTCTTTCTCGAGAAGAAGATTGATGGCATGGAAACAAAGCTGGAACCGATGAAGGTTTTCATTCTCCCCGGTGGACATCCGTCCGTTTCATTTGGCCATGTTGCCCGTACGGTGTGCAGGCGGGCAGAAAGATTGGTGATTGCGTTGCACGAGATCGAGAAAATTGACCCGATGGTCATTCAGTACCTGAATCGCCTTTCAGACTATTTGTTTGTCCTATGCAGAGCGATGACCGCTGAACTTAAAGCAACTGAGACGCCCTGGAAGCCCAGAATGTAGTTTTTTTACATTAATCAGCACCAACATGAGAAAGATTCTTGCTTTGGCATTTGTCGTGGCAACCTTCAATCAGTGTGCATTGGCTCAAATAAATGCAAACACGATTTTAATTGATGGGACAACCTCCATGACCTATGCAGGAGCATCATCCAATGGTGCAAGTGCCGAGACTGCAAACATTGCGATAAAGACCGGTTTTTTTGTTGCCAGAAATTTTGTCCTGGGTGCAAGTGTCGCATTTTCCTATACTGGTTTTAGTCAGCCAAACCAACAGACAATTTTTTCACGCACCACTGCTTATGGTGCCTTTGGCCGTTATTACCTATCCAAGCTTTTTATTGGAGCAGGGTATAGCCGCGCTATTGTTTCAAATTATGGAATTGGCCTTTCGTCCTCCAAGTCCCCACAAATTCCACTGGAGATGGGTTACGCTGGATTCTTAACAGACAACATTACCATCGAACCAGTTATAATCTACATCATCGGCGAGAATGTGAACACGCTGGCATATGGAATTGGCTTTGGCCTTTATTTTAATAGGCAACTCGACAAATAGTGCCCTGAGGCCCTAGCTGGTTTTTCGCCAATTTTCGACTTCTGGGGCTGGAAAATTAAGATCTGATTAAGTTTTCTTCAAAATCCCAAAATTCCTAACATCCGTTAGCCGTCCTTCCGTTTAACCTCTATCTTTCCACCTCTAAAACCACCAGGTCATGGTAGATACGCTGGACATCAAGATCAACAAGATTGCTTCGTCAAGACTTTCACAAGTCAACTTCTTCGACATTCCTTTCGGGAAAGTTTACGCCGATCACATGTTTGCTGCAGATTACCGCAAAGGTGATTGGGGCAACTTCAGGGTAATTCCTTATGGACACATTCACATCAGTCCAGCCACACCAGCGCTGCACTATGGTCAATCCATTTTTGAGGGACTAAAGGCTTACAAGAATGATAAAGGAGAGGCGCTTGTATTCAGGCCACTCGACAATTGGAAACGCATGAATGTTTCTGCTGACAGGATGTGCATGCCTTACCTGCCTGAAGATATTTTTATGGAAGGTATGGAGTCTCTCATCCGGCTCGATCGCGATTGGATTCCAACCACACCAGGAAGTTCTTTCTATATCAGACCGTTCATGTTTTCAGCCGAAGAGTATATCGGCATCAGGCCTTCAACGGACTTTACTTTTATGATCATCAACTCGCCGGTAGGACCATATTACTCAACACCGGTGAGGGTCAAGATTGAGACAAAGTACACCCGTGCCATTGAAGGAGGTACGGGGTTTGCAAAAACCGGCGGTAACTATAGTGGATCCCTTTATCCGGCCAAGCTGGCGCAAGAGCAGGGGTACCACCAATTGATCTGGACGGATGGACATGAACACAAGTATGTCGAAGAGTCAGGCACGATGAACATCATGTTTGTCTTCGGCAATACCCTTGTAACGCCTGCATTAGGCGATACCATTCTGAAGGGAATAACCAGGGACAGCGTGATAGCGCTTGCCAGGCACTGGGGCATGAATGTGGAAGAACGCAAAGTATCTGTGAAAGAACTGGTCGATGGTCTTCAGAAGGGTACGGTCGTTGAAGCGTTTGGTGCAGGCACAGCCGCTACGATTGCACACATCGAGCTCATCGGGCACGAAGGGAAGAACTATTTTTTACCCCCGGTTGAAACGCGCAAGTTTTCTAACCGTGTTCTCCAGGAATTGGAGGGCATGAAGCATGGAACTAAACCAGATCCGTTCGGATGGATTCATACCATCTAGCAACCGCCTGTCCGTCGGCATCAAAGGAGTTTCCAATTCAGTTTTCAAATGAGCATTGATTAGCCGAAGTTCGGGTATGAAGTTCCTTTGGCTTGTTCTCTTGTTTGTCGTTACATCCACCCAGGCCCAGAAACATCTCATTCTGTTAAAGAGCGGGTCCGTTGTAGGACGGTTCCCGGAAAGCAGCTACATCTACCTGGTCATGAAAGACGGGAGCAAGAAGGAAGGAATGATCATTGAGCTCTATGAGTTTTATATGATCACAACACGCGACACCATTCAGTTCAACAAAATCAAAAAAGTGGGGATTCCCAAGGATGAGCGAAAAGGCATTGCTCCATTGTTTGGAAGCTTGCTGCTTGCCGGAGGTGTCCTTTACTTTGGGATCGACCAACTGAATAGCTCCCTTGGCTATAACACGTCAGGTGTAGATTCCCAGGTAGCCAAAATTTCTGCTGGGCTCGTCCTTCTTGGCGCTCCTTTGGTCCTTATTCGACCTACGTACCGGAGGGTCAATATGGGGACTTACCTGCGCACCATTGATTACAAGTCGCCATTTTATAACACGAGTCCATAGACTGTTTCAGTATTGGATGCCTCGTGTTACATTTGCTGAAATTTCTTTATGACCACCGAACAATTGAAAGACGTGAAGGCCCGAGTGGCTGCCTTGAGGAGGTATCTTTGACTACGATCGCAAACGCGTAGAAATCGAAGACGAAGAGCGAATTACCCACCAGCCTGATTTCTGGAATAATTCCAAGAATGCTGAAGCTATCCTGAAGAACATCCGGGCCAAAAAAGTATGGACGGATGCCTATGAGGCGTTGAATAAGCAGGTTGAAGACCTGGATGTACTGCTGGAGTTTCATCAGGCAGGGGAGACATCCGAGGATGATCTTGATATTGAGTTCCGCAAAACGGCCAATGCTGTTGAGGAACTTGAATTCAAAAAGATGCTGAGCAAGGAGGAGGACCAACTCAGCGCCATGATTGAAATCAACCCCGGCGCCGGCGGCACAGAAAGTCAGGACTGGGCAGATATGCTCCACCGCATGTACATCATGTGGGGCGAAAAAAATGGATACAAAGTCAGGGAGGTTGACTATCAGGCAGGAGATGTGGCTGGTATCAAATCAGCAACGATAGAAATCGAAGGACCATTCGCCTATGGCAAATTGAAATCCGAGACAGGGGTGCATCGACTCGTGAGAATTTCTCCATTTGATTCGAATGCCCGAAGACATACTTCATTCGCATCGGTGTTTGTCTATCCGGAGGTTGACGACACAATCAACATTGAACTGAACCCTGCGGACATTGAGATGCAAACGTCACGCTCCGGTGGTGCCGGCGGTCAAAATGTAAACAAAGTAGAAACGAAGGTTCAGCTCACACACAAACCCACAGGCATCGTCATCGTCTGTCAAGTCGAGCGCAGTCAGCATGCCAACAGGGAAAAGGCGATGCAAATGCTGAAATCCAAACTCTACCAGTTGGAAATGGAAAAACGTAGTGCGGCCAGAGATAAGATTGAGGCGGGGAAGATGAAGATTGATTTTGGGTCGCAGATCCGGAACTATGTCCTCCACCCATACAAACTTGTCAAAGATGCAAGAACAGGTGTGGAGCGAAGCGACGCACAGAATGTACTTGACGGCGACCTGGATGATTTCATCAAGGCATTCCTCCTTGGGGCTCAGGAAGCCAACATTGGCAAATGATGGATCTCACCATAATGGATGTTGAATTCTTGCTACCAACCAAGTGAGTAATCGCATTTATACGCGTGAGTTTTGGCTCCTATGCCTCAGCTCCCTGCTCTTCTTCGCAAGCTTCAACATGATCGTGCCGGAGCTGCCTTCTTTTCTCGAGTCGTTGGGCGGCGGCCAGCACAAAGGACTCATCATCGCTTTATTTACGGTTACAGCCCTGATCTCACGACCCTTTAGCGGGAAGCTGGCTGATCGCATTGGACGAAAACCGGTAATCGTCACGGGCTCATTGGTTTGCTTTGTCTGCAGCCTCTGCTATCCCTTGATGACAACCGTCTTTTCGTTTCTCTTTCTTCGACTGGTACACGGATTCTCCACAGGCTTTACCCCCACAGGCCAAACAGCATACATCAGTGATATCGTACCTGCAGAACGACGCGGCGAAGCCATGGGCTTGCTCGGGACTGCCGGGACTTTAGGAATGGCTGGCGGCCCTGCTTTGGGTGGATGGCTTTCTTCCATCGCCTCATTGGATGCCATGTTTTACTGTTCATCCGGTTTCGCCATTACTTCGTCCCT
>JAEUUD010000199.1 GCA_016787625.1 Cyclobacteriaceae bacterium | reverse complement strand
AAAAATGGATGGCAAGCGCATAGCTTGAGACGCTGATGCGTTCATTGATCCCGTGAAATCCAATGGGATCTTCCATCGGACTGAATTTGATGATACTGGACGAAACTTGTCCAAAATGGCGCGAGTCCGTTCCTCCGATCATCAGGAAGGGTGCCGTCACTGTATTCGCCGAAACCTTGTGAATCGTTTCATCAACCTTCTTATATCCGAAACTACTTTCCGCTGTTACCTCTGATGCTTCAGAAATAAATTCCTGACGGGTTTCCAGTCTGACGCGTGGATCATCAACCAGCATCTTGACACGCTCAATCACTTCCGTGGATTCATCGCCGGGGAGCAGTCTGAAATTGACAGTTGCTCGTGCAGCCGTCGGTATCACGTTGTCCTTAATGCCGGCATTGATGATGGTGGGAACTGCCGTTGTTCGCATCAGTGCATTCCCGCCCGGGCTTTTCTCATACTGTGCAATGATCACGGACTTGAACAGCCACTGATTGGCAAAAAAGATTCTTGTCACGAAGGGCATCTCCGGACCAAGATGATTAAGAAATCCCTGGGTGGATTCTGAGAAGTTTGCTTCAAAAGGACTCTGCCGGATTTTCTGAATAGCTTTTGCAAGGATGTCGATGGAGGTTTCTGTTTCAGGCTGTGAAGAGTGGCCGCCGTTTTTTTCAGCGACAAGATCGATTGACAGGTAACCTTTCTCGGAGGTGCCTATCAGCGCTACAGGTTTTGTCATTCCCGGAATTTTGTCTGACGTGATGATTCCTCCTTCATCAAGAACCATTTCCGCCACGATGCCTCTTGACTGAAGCAGGGCGGCAATACCCTTCGCTCCTGTTCCGCCGACTTCTTCGTCGTGACCAAATGCCAGGTAGATGGTTCTTTCCGGCTGAAATCCTTTTGCGATCAGTGACTCAACCGCTTCCATGATAGAAACCAGGTTGATTTTATCATCGACGGTTCCTCGGCCCCAGATGGAATCATTCTTTAGCTCGCCGCCAAATGGATCGACACTCCACCTGGCCCTGGTGGCTTCTTCAATCGGAACGACATCCTGGTGAGCCATCAGGATCACCGGCTTCAATTCCGGATTCTTTCCTTCCCATCGAAACAGAAGGCTCAATCCGGCAATCACTTCCTTTGTCAACTGCTTCGCTGCGTTGGGATAGGCCGCAGCAAGATGGTTATGCAAAGCAAAAAACTGTCCCGAGTCAACGCGGGTATGGTCACCGTAGGAAATCGTCTGGATTTTTATGGCTGCCTGAAAACGGCTGATCGCATCCGGCGAAGCTGTTGGCGTTTCAATAACCGCTATGGGCACCTGCTTTGAAACATAGCGCAGT
The DNA here is from genome assembly GCA_016787625.1 of Cyclobacteriaceae bacterium. Taxonomy (GTDB): domain Bacteria; phylum Bacteroidota; class Bacteroidia; order Cytophagales; family Cyclobacteriaceae; genus ELB16-189. Next base: position 3,111 of record JAEUUD010000199.1, on the reverse strand, counting down.
GTATTGACGATCAGCACTGCAACAAGCAACAGGAGAAGGGTCAGCAGACCCAGCAACGACTTACGAATCATACAGGCTTATCGGTGACTACTTATATCTCTTTCCCTTCTTGATGACAAGCTTCACATCCTGCAGGAGATCGATGTGACGAAGCACATCACCTTTTACTGCAATGATATCGGCGTACTTGCCTTCAGTAACCGTCCCGAAATCCTTGTCAACACCCATGGCAACGGAAGGCCAATAGGTGGCAGCACGAATGGTGTACATCGGATCAAAACCGAATTTGTTTACCCACACATCCAGTTCATTCCAAGTACTCTGGCAATGAAACTTCATTGGAATGCCACTGTCTGTACCCACAAGCAACACAACGCCAGCTTCTTTCAGCTGCTTGATCTTGCGTTCCAGGGTTGGTTTTCTGATAGGATTCAGTTGAAAATAGCTAAGTTGCCCGGGCTTTTCAATTGACTTCTTGATATCTGCAATAATGGAATCGGGGAGTCCAAGGTGCCAGTTTGTATTATCGAGCGCCTCCGGATTGTCACGCGTGTACTCAAAGTTGTATAGGCCTTCTACTGTTGGCGTCCAGAACAATGGCCCAAGACTCATCTGGGCAGTGCGCTCTTTGATCATGGCGATAATGTCTTCTGGATATTCTGGTGCTGCAGCAAGGCCTGTGTGTTCAAAGCAGTCAACGCCAGCCTTCATTCCACGTCGGATTTCTTCTGGCCTGTGAGAATGTCCAACGACCTTCAATCCGTTCGGATACTTTGCATCTTTTTTATGTGCTTCATCGACAACCGCCAGAACTTCCTCCATGGTCATCTGGTCCTGATCAATAAGCTTGATACAATCAACTCCCGCTTTTCGCAATTGTTGAACCTTTGCCCGCGCTTCGGCCACTCCCTTCACACCCCACCGATAGGTTTCGGTTCCCGGATAAGGCTCATGCTGGATAAAGGGGCCCGACATGTACATGGTTGGGCCGGGAATTTCACCTTTGTTGATCCTGTCCCGCACCGCAATGCTGGCATCAAGGGGGCCTCCCAAATCGCGGGCACTCGTAACACCAGCCATCAGCAGTTGATGTGCCGACGCAGGCATGATGATATCCTTGGCGGAATTCATGTACTTTTTCTGCCAATGAGTATAGTCGGAATGCCCGTTGATGTATAGGTGCACGTGCATGTCCCACAGGCCGGGCATCACGCTCATGCCTTCTGTTGAAATGATCTCTGCTCCTTTTGGAATTTCAATCTTGCCAATCTGGCCAACAGCCTTGACTCGCTCGTTTTCAATGATCACCACGCTGTTCTGAAGCGGCTTGCCGCCAAATCCATCGATAAGGGTGCCTCCAACAAGCGCTTTTATTTGCGCTACGCCCGGAATGGACAGGAGTAATAGCACGACTAATGCAATCGCCTTCATATACTTTGGGTTTAGGAAATGAAAAGTAGAGATTCTATTTGAAATTACGCACAACAATCTGTGCGCCGGACATTAGGATTGTCCGGGGGTCGCTGTCAGTTCACCACCTTTTCGTTGAAGTCTCCGCGAAGTGTTCTATACCGCTTGCGCGCTTCGGCTGAATAAACGCTACCTGGGTATTTGTCGAGGAAGTCGCGGTAGATTTCCATGGCCTTTTCTTTATTGTGGAGATGTACTTCATAATTGTCGCCCTGGGTAAAATAGGCATCGTCGGCAAGAATATCCTCTCCAAATTCAGCAACGATTTTTGCCAACAGTGCATTGGCTGCTTCAAACTCTCCTCGCTTCATCCTGAGATTAGCCTCCAGCCAATACACATCATCCTGAATCGCTGAATTGATCCGCGTCGGGCCGTCAACCAAAACCGAATCGCCTCCTTTTTGCGCAGATCGCTCCTTGTCCTTCACCCAGGCATCAAGCTCAGCTTTTTCCTGCGGCGTCATTTCGCCCTGGTTCTTCGCTGGCCACAAGTTTTTAAGAAACGCATCCCATTTGCTCATTTTTACTTTGGTGGGGCCTGAAAACTTTTTCAGGCGATCAAGAGCCAGATCCGTCTTGTTCTGTACCAGCAGCAATTCTATCGATGCAAATTCTTTCAGGGCAGCACCGACCGAATCGAAGGCTGTATTCTCTTTGATGCGCATGCTCAAATCCATCGCATCGTTGGCTATTTCGCGGGTGGTTGCCTGTTTGAGAATGTCGAGGTGTTCTTCAGCAAGCCGGAAGTCACCTTTATAGTACGATAAGCGGGCATTTCTCAGCTTGGCTTCGTAGCCCAGTGGAGCATCCCGTTGATTCTTCTCTACCTGCGAGTACAACAACGTTGCTTCCCAGGGCTCTTCTTTCAGCAGATAGATATCACCGAGTTCAAGTTTGGCTTTTGCTTTCAGGTACGCCGGCACACGGGGATTGGCAGCCAGTGAAGTCAGCTTAATAACGGAAGAATCCTTTTCATCGAGGTAGTAGGCATGAAGCAGCGCTTCATTCAACACGGCCTCATAGCTGTTGCCATTGTCAGGGTATCGCGCGATAAATGACTGGTATTCTTTGGTGAGATAGCGGACAGAATCTGTGTTCACAGGAAACTTGCGCTTCACTTTTGCCTCCCTTGCACGAATGAGCCCAAGTCTGGCTGGTAAGTAATGCTCACTATTAGGGTATTCCTTGACAACCCAGGAAAAACTCTTGTCCGCGTTCTCGTAGTCCTTGTTGTTGAGTGAGATCTGAGCGATTTCCAGTGTTTTGGATGTTTCTTTTTTGAATCGCTTGTCAAAAGCCCTGGCCTGAATAAAGGCGCCATAGAAATTCTTCTGCTGTAAATTCACCCATATCAACAGATCGGCATAAACTTCTGAATCCGGGAATTCCTGCACCCGGTCATAGAGCATGCGCTCCAGACTTTCCAGTTCATCCTGTTTGTTGAGAAAGAGCTGCAGCAAATTCTTCACGTAGTTCAGATTTGCCGGTGACTGTGTAATGTAATGAAGGTACTCCTCCACCATTTGATCCCGCTTGCCCTGGATGCGATAGAGGTTTGCCATCTCCAAAGTGAAAATGGTTTGATTGCCCATCGCCTTTCTCAGTTCCAGCAGTGTATAAGCGGCGTAGTCCGGCAAGTTT
>JAEUUD010000198.1 GCA_016787625.1 Cyclobacteriaceae bacterium | reverse complement strand
TGCCTTGTTCACTTTTTCATCCACGCGAAGTACATGCAGCAGTTTGGCCCAAAACCATTCTGACGAATAGATGCCACCGACAAACTGAAGATAATTGGTTTTGAATCCGGCCGCGTGCGCGTTGATTTCTGCTGCCTCTTTGGTGGCTGTGTGATCTTTCCACAGCACAAACATCGCATTGGGGTTTGCTTCAAACCCCTGCTGCATCGACAGTGGAATTCCTTTTGCATCAACAGCGATGGGTGTTGATCCGGTGGTGTCAACAGAAATCGCCCGAACTTTTTTACGATCTACCCCTCTGTCACGAAGGCATGCCTTCACCGTATTGGTCAGTCCGTCGAGATAGTCAAAAGGATGTTGGCGAAAACGGTTTTCGGATGGGTCACAGTAAAGTCCATCGCGCCATCGTGGATAAGCATAGACGGATGAAGCCACCTCGGCTCCGTTTCCTGCATCAATAAGGACGGATCGCACCGAGTCAGTGCCAAAGTCAATTCCTATGACGTACGCTGCATTCATGATTCCTTGGCAGCCATGCCGTTGATCAACGACCGGAAAAAAGAGCGGTACTTGCGTTTGTCAAGCATGTAATAGAATGCACCCTTCTTTGACTTGCTTCTCTCTTTCCTTCCCGTTTTTAGCAGGAGACCGCTGGACAATAGTTTGCGGCTGAAGTTGCGTTTGTCAAATGCTTTTTCAAAAACGCGTTCGTAGAGGTTCTGCACGAGGGGTAACGTAAACTGTTCAGGGAGCAATTCAAACAGCACCGGTTGGAAAGTGGCTTGTGCCTGCAGTTTTGATTTTGCCGACTCCACCATCCGTTCGTGATCAAAAATGAGCGACGGAATTTTGTTAAGCGGAACCCACTCGGGATGTCCTGCTTCAGTGAGCTGCTGCTCATACTGGTGAATGTCAATCAAGGCATAAAATGCGATGGAGATTGTTCTTTCAACAGGATCGCGGGTAGGATCGCCAAATGTCTGCAACTGTTCCATGTAGACACCTTCCAATCCTGTCAGACTCTTTAATACTCTGGAGGCAGCCTTCTCAACTCCTTCTCCCGGTTGAACAAAACCACCAACGAGACTCCACTTGCCTTTCTCCGGTTCAAAGCTCCTGCGTATCAGCAAGAGTTTCACATGCTCACCATCGAAACCAAAAATGATACAATCCACCGACACCACGTAGCGGGCGGCATTCAGGTAGCGTCGCGTATTTAGCTTGCGACCCTTGACGGTCTTGGTTGTTACCATAGTGCGTGATCAATTCCGGATGATGCGGCAGCCGAACACCCTGCCGGCCGTCTTTCCAGGATGTCCCTGAATTTTCACTTCCACCATCGACTTGCCTTTCAGCAGTTCATTGGGTATCGGGTAGGTCACATCAAAGAAGCGTCCCGTTTGTCCGCCTTTCAATTCCTGGGTGCCTATTTTCACACCGTCAACTAATAAATCAAATCCACGGTTTTGATCGTCACCGATGTAAGAACACAGCAAACTGCTCGGTGTATCGGCAACAACAGTCATATTAAATGAAAAGAATCCGCCGCTGCGGGCCTCACGTCCTTTGCGGCCAAGCGCATCGCTGACATAAGATTTTTCACTCGCTTTCAGGTTGTGATCGCGCTCCGGCTGCATTTCACCAATGCGCATGATGTCAATGGTGCGCTCTTCAATTTGTGCCTGATATTTTTTCTCAGCCATGTAATCGGCTTCCCGCTTGGTCCATTCGGCTTCAGTAAAATAGTCCCAATAGACATTGTAGTACTGATCAACCGTCTTATAAAAGGGAATCAGCGTCACATCCTTGGGTTTTGCAACGGTCGCTTGAAAAGTCAGCGGGCTGCTGGCCGGCTTCACCCACTCTCCTACATTTCTGTTGTCGGTTAACAATACGGTTGATCCAAAGATTGGGTCGGGCATTTCCATTCCTAGTTGACCGGCCATAACAACAGGGCCGTATAGCAAGGCAATGCGGTTGGGATTGTCTGGCATGCTTTCAGAATACAGGTGCATAGGCATCTGAACATCCACACGATCATTGCTCTTCCATGTACGGTTAATTACCCAGTAGCCGCTTGCGTCTAATGTTGCTTTCGCTGGTGCACCGTTCACCATCATGGTCATGCCTTTCGTCCACTTCGGCTGGCGAATCTTCATGGTGAACTTGGCAGAGGATTTTGCGGTCACCTTGAAAGTGACCTTATCGCCTTCAGGAAAACTGGATTCCTGCCGGATGGTCACGTTCTTGTCCTTCCATGTAAGTTCCGAAGGAATAAACAGGTTAACCATCAGGCTGCCATCTTTTCCTTCATAGTAAATGCCTTCCGTGTACTTCGAGTGGTTCTCAATGCCGCTGCCTACACAACAAGTAAATGTGTTAAAAGGACGGCTGAACCTCTTCTTCGTACCCATTCGCAATGGAACGAAATAGCACATCATGCCGTCAGCAGGGTTCTGAGAAGCAAGAATATGGTTGTAGAGTGCTCGCTCATAATAGTCAGCCATGGCGGAGGAAGGTTGCCAGGAAAAGAGATACCGTGTCAACTTCAGCATGTTGTAGGTGTTGCACGTCTCACAGGTGTTGTCACTGATCCGATCGTTGAGCTTATCTGGTTCTCCCAGGTATTCGTAGTTGCTGTTGCCTCCAATCACGTAGGTGTAGTGGCCGACGATCGTCTCCCAAAAGAAGGATGCTACGGTCTTATCTGATTCTTTGCCAGCCACGTCATAACGACGGGCGCAACCGATGGCTTTAGGTACGTTGGTGTTTGAATGCTTTCCCTGGAGTGCATCAACGCGTTTCTCCAGTTGCCCAAGGACAAATTGATCATGGAATTTGTAAGAAAGATCCAGGTACTTCTTTTCTCCTGTGAGTTCATATACATGCACGAGGATATCATTCATCCCCCCATACTCACACTTGCGCATCAGTTCGAGTTGTTCTTCATTCAAGTCCTTGAGAATCCATCCCGTCCAGTCAGACATCCCCTTGAGGATGGTCAGCGCCTTCTGGTTGTCACACAACAAGTAGGCATCCGCCAGTCCCGCCATAACTTTGTGAACCGTATACCAGGGCGACCAACCACCGTTGAGGTCAAAGCCTGCAGTTTTGATCTGTCCGTGCTGCACTTTCCAAAAAATGGAATCCTCCTTGGGGATCGCTCCAATGTAACCTGTCTTTCTGGCTATCTGACACTTCTCCAGTTCGTCAATCACGTAGTCGACTTTCTCTTTGTACTGTGCGTTGCCTGTGGAGGCATACATCATGGCACATGCAGAAAGATAATGGCCCAGCGTATGACCAGAGAGTCCGTCGCTCTCCCAACCACCATAAACTTCAGCCTTGGTGGGCAGTCCGGAGTTGGCATGAAAGCGGTGAAGCAAGCGGTCAGGCTCCAGCGTGAGCAAATACGCCGCATCCTTGTCCATCGCATTTTTGAACGGACTGCCGTCCAATAGACGCACATCATTGAGATTGAATGCGTACGCATTCACATCAATCACTGGCTTGACTTTGATCTTGGAATTGTTTTTTTCAGGCAGGTATGCCTGACCGAAAGAGAGCGATCCGACATTCAGTAGTAAAATGACAACAAGAATCTTTTTCATTTGAACTTTATTGAATATGACATTAAACACACTTTACTTTTCAGCACTTCAATAGTTAACCTTGATTTCCTTGATCTTCCTTGGCAACCAAACCTGCATGGCATTCTGTCCCCGGTTGCACCACGCGTAATATGGAATGGCGGTAATTGTTTTCTTTTCTGTGGTTACAGAAAGACCATCGCTCCCTACCTGAACTGTTGGCGCTTCGAACTGAATCGTCTGCACTCCTTCAAGCAAGTCGCTCCTGAATGAGGAGGTGAATGCAGTGTTGTCGGTCAGAAGAATATTCCAGGCTTGAGAACCGTTATCGGCGCCTTCAACACAATAGACAAGCGGTCCGCGCTGCAGAGCCACCCGATCCTGATCTTGAGTAAGCTCCGTTCTTGCAATCACTTGCTTCACATCCATAGGAAGCCCAAGAACAACCTGATCGCCTTTTTTCCATTCCCGGTTAATCACAGCGTACCCTCGGTCCATCTTGTATTCCGCAGGTTTGCCATTCACGGTCAGCGTGAATGGTGATACCTTCTTGTCTACATACTGGTAGAGTCCGCCTGGAACCACTTCGCCTGTAGCCCATCCGGGGATACGTACATACATCGAAAATTTGGTCTTCGATTTAGGCTGAACAGTTATTCTGACGCTGCCCTCCCAGGGGTAGTTGGTTTCCATCGTTACAGGCACGTCAACCTTGCCAAACTTCACTGTTGTCGTGCTGCCAATAAAAAGGTTGACCCACAATCCATCGGACGATACATTGTATATATAGTCGCCCACAGAAGCCACCAGGCGGGCGATGTTGGCAGGACAGCATGCTGTTCCAAACCATTCACGGCGAAAATGCTGTCCACGTGAGGCCAACGGATTGCC
>JAEUUD010000197.1 GCA_016787625.1 Cyclobacteriaceae bacterium | reverse complement strand
AAGATCGCTGAACCACCCGTAAAGGCTAAGCCTGAGGTCGACATGGAGGTGCTGGCCAGCATCCACCCCGAGCTGATGGATGATGCCTACGTGTATGTACACTGTCATTTCAACAACCACTGGCAGGACATGCTCATCAGAATTTGGAAGACCACTTTCCTGATCGACAAGACCTCTTCAGCAAAATCCGGATTGATACATGCTGAGAACATCAGCTATGCTCCGCAATGGACGTTGATCCCCGACATGAAGCCATTTACCTTTCTTCTTATCTTTTCTGGTCTGCCGGAATCCTGCAAGTCATTCGACCTCGTCGAACAAATATCAGAGCCAGGTGGTTTCTATGTAAAAGGGATCGAAAGGAACGAGACAGATGTTTACCACGTAGACCTTGTCTGAATATACCCGTATTCCAGTTCCTGGCTTCCAGCTTCCAGCTTCTAGATTCTAGCTATCACAATATAAACTTGCCCCATCCGTCACTAGTCGCGTATACTTGCGCCTTCAAACCCTATGAGTAAATCAAAAGTCACTATCCGCCAGGTTTTTACCACCATTATCTGGCCGCGCCGAGGCATTCTCTTTCTTGGCCTTATCCTCATCATCGTCAGCCGCCTTTCCGGTCTCGTCCTGCCGGGTGCTACCCAATACCTGATGGACGACGTGATCGCCAAAGGCGATGTAGAAATGCTAAAGCTGGTACTGCTGGCAGTAGCTGGGTCTATCCTCGTTCAATCGGTCACTTCCTACGCCCTCACCCAGATACTCAGTGTTGAAGCGCAGCGCCTTATCTCTGTGCTGCGGTCGAAGGTGCAGAGACAGGTACTCCGATTGCCGATAAGATTCTTCGATAACAATAAGTCGGGCGCCCTGGTGAGCAGGATCATGAACGACGTGGAAGGTGTAAGAAACCTCGTCGGCACCGGGCTTGTTCAGCTCGTTGGCGGCGTGCTCACCTCGGTGATATGCCTGGTGCTCCTGATCAAGATCAGTCCGCTGATGACGCTATGTGTTCTGGTTCCCGTAATCATTTTTGGTTTGATTTCCCTCAAGGCATTCTCAAAGATCCGACCCATCTTCCGCGAACGCGGAAAAATCACAGCCGATGTCACCGGGCGCCTGACAGAAACGCTGAGCGGCGTTCGGGTTATCAAAGGTTTTAACGCGGAGAAGCAGGAGATCAAAACATTTGAAGCGGGTGTTGAAAAGCTCTTCCTCAACATCAAGGCAAGCCTTACATCCACCAGCCTCATCACCAGTTCGGCCACGTTCCTCCTCGGCCTGGCATCTACCGGCATCATGGGCATTGGTGGGTATTTCATCATCAACCAGCAAATGACATTTGGTGAGTTTCTCTCTTTTACCCTTTACCTGGGTTTCATGATTGCGCCCATTGTGCAGATGAGTAATATCGGAAGCCAGCTGACGGAAGCATTTGCAGGGCTTGACAGGACGGAAGAGTTGATGAACATGTCGCCTGAAGATGATGGCACGGTTCGTACGGTGAAAATCGACACCATCCGCGGTGATGTTGCTTTTGAGGATGTCTCTTTTGGATATGAAGAGGGAAAGGACGTTGTACGCAACATTTCCTTCCTGGCGCCTTCAGGATCAGTCACTGCATTGGTTGGAACGTCTGGGTCAGGCAAGACGACCATCGCGGGATTGGCGGCCTCATTCCTTAATCCCCAGTCGGGAAAGGTGACGGTCGACGGGACAGACCTTGCTACGATCTCCCTGGACAGCTATCGGAGTCAATTGGGCGTTGTCTTGCAGGATGACTTTCTTTTTGAAGGCACCATCCGCGAGAATATCCTTTTTCCGCGTCCTGATTCCACGGAATCGCAGCTGCAGGCCGCGGTAAAAGCTGCCCATGTCGATGAATTTACGGGCCGTTTCGAGGAAGGCCTTGATACGGTGATCGGAGAACGGGGTGTAAAGCTCTCCGGAGGCCAAAGGCAGCGCATAGCCATTGCCAGGGCCATTCTTGCCAATCCAAGAATACTTGTCCTGGATGAGGCCACATCCAATCTCGACACAGAAAGCGAATCATACATTCAGGAAAGCCTCAGGGGACTGATGCAGGGTCGCACAACATTCGTTATTGCGCACCGTCTCAGCACCATTCGCCAGGCCAATCAGATTCTTGTGGTGGAGGGAGGTCGTATCGTGGAGCGAGGGACGCATGACGAATTAATTTCCGCCAAGGGCCGCTATTTTGAGTTGTATACCTATCAGGCGAGGATTTAATCAAAAAAGATTGACAGGTCTTTTAGGTTTACGAGGCTGGTACCTAAATTAACCACACAATCACTAACAACCCCTTGTATCATGAATTTCTCGGAATTGCTTAACAGCTTCAGGCAGGGCAAAGGAACTGCCAAGAGTCACATGAAAAACCTTATTGAGATGGCCGCTGTCGATGGACATTTCGCCGACGTAGAATTTTCTTTGCTCAAGTCCATCGCCAAGCGAAACAGCATATCCGAGTCTCAATTGGCTGAAATCCGCAAAAACCCTGACCATGTGACGTTTGAGGTCCCTGCAGACAATAAGGAGAAATTCAACCAGCTCTATGACCTCGTTCATATGATGGCTGCCGATGCATCGGTTCATGATGAAGAGCGCAAATTGTCGAACCTGTTCGCCATTCGCTTCGGCTATCCGAAGGAAAAAGTGGAAGAATTGGTATCGCTGATTCACGCCAACATCAAAAACCAGCAATCCCCTGATGAAACCCGCAAGCGGGTGGACATGCTGATTCAATAGGATCAGCCTCCCTTTGCTTTAATTTGCGTCCATGCCCATGGACCTGCCTGTTATTGAAGTGATTCCCCTCCTCAGGGAAAAACTTCTGACGAATCGTATTGTCATTTTACAGGCGCCGCCCGGCGCGGGAAAGTCCACCGTTTTACCCCTCCACCTTTTGAACGAACCCTGGCTAGCATCACGCAAGACGGTGATGATGGAGCCTCGCCGCCTGGCGGCAAAGACCGTCGCCCAGCGGCTTGCTCAGGAATTGGGTGAACCCGTCGGCGATACCATCGGATACCGCATCAGGTTTGAATCAAAGACCGGTACAAAGACCCGGCTCGAGGTGGTGACAGAGGGTATTCTTACCCGTAAGATCCAGTCCGACAGCTCGCTCGAAGACGTTGGCTTGCTCATCTTTGACGAGTTTCATGAACGCAGCCTGCAGGCAGACCTTGCATTGGCGCTCAGCCTCCAGATACAGCGACTCCTTCGGGAAGACCTTCGCATCCTCATCATGTCGGCAACGCTGGATGCAGAACACCTTGCGAAACTGCTGAATGCCCCGGTCGTCACGGCATCAGGAAGACAGTACCCGGTAACGATCAATTACGTTGCTGCCGAATCTGACAAACCTGTAGCCATGAGTGTATCCGTTGCGATTCGTAAGGCCTTGCGGGACGAGTCAGGTGATGTACTGGTATTCCTGCCAGGATCGGGAGAGATCAGGCAAACGATGAAATTGCTCGAAGAAGATGTTATGCCGGCTGTCGTCGTTCCCCTGTTTGGAGATTTACCTTTTCAGGAACAGCAGGAGGCCATCATGCCAAGGAAGGATGGCAAAAGAAAGGTCGTACTGGCGACGTCGATTGCAGAGACATCCCTGACCATCGAAGGCATTCGTGTTGTCATTGATTCCGGATGGTCGCGCCTGCCGCGATTCGATCCATCAAGCGGACTTACCCGACTGGAAACTGTGCGCGTTACCCGCGATGCCGCTGACCAGCGTGCCGGTCGTGCCGGAAGACTGGCTGCAGGTGTGTGCCACCGCCTTTGGACCGAAAGCACGAACCGCCATCTGACTGCACAACGGAAGCCGGAGATTCTTGATGCCGACCTGGCTCCGGTTGTACTCGAGCTCCGGCAATGGGGAGTGACCGATGCCGCATCCTTACCATGGATAACACCGCCTCCGCCCGGTGCGGTGAGTCAGGCTGCCGATGTGCTCGAAGCGCTGGAAGCCATCGATGCCAAAGGCATCACGCCACGGGGAAAAGAAATGGTGAAACTTCCGACACATCCCCGTATCGCGCACATGCTCACCTTGCCGGGAATGACGACATCCGTCAAAGCGCTGGCCGCCGATGTCGCTGCGGTATTGGAAGAGCGGGATCCGTTGGATCGCGGTGCCGGCGCTGACCTGGGTCTTCGCGTGGAGGCGCTGCGGCGGTGGCGCTCAGGCGAAAAGACTTCCGCCGACAGGCAAGGACTCATGCGAATCGACAGACTCTCATCGCAGTGGAGAAAATTTCTTGACGTAGAGGCAGACAATACAGCACCCGACGGTTTTGTCATTGGCAGGCTTATAACGGCTGCCTATCCCGAACGCATCGCGCGCCAGCAATCACGACAAAGTGATTTGTACACCTTGATGAATGGACTTGTCATCAAGCTTCCTCCGCACGATCCCCTTGTGCATCAGCCGTGGATTTGTGCTGCGCATGTTGATTCCGGAAAGGGGCAGGGCAAAATTTTCCTTGCCTCGCCGGTTCATGAAGATGAC
>JAEUUD010000196.1 GCA_016787625.1 Cyclobacteriaceae bacterium | reverse complement strand
GACGACCGACTTTCTCATGAACAAGCACGGTGAGTACTTCTGGATCGAACTCACCGGACTTACGCCAGGCATTGAGTATGCCTTTCGCTACCTCGTTGACGAATCGATTCATGTAGCCGATCCGTTTGCCGACAAGATTCTCGATCCGGATGATCAGTATATTTCATCATCTACCTACCCAAGCCTCAAGCCTTTTCCAACGAAAGCTTTGCGAAACCAGGGATACGAAAACCGGGTATCAGTTCTCCAGACCAACCAAACCCCTTATGCATGGCAAACAACTTTTGTCAAGCCACCTAAGGAAAATCTTGTGATCTATGAACTGCTGATCAGGGATTTCTTTGATGATGATCACCGGAATTATCAAGCACTGATTGATACCATCGCATATTTCAAGCGCCTCGGGATCAATGCGATTGAACTGATGCCAATTATGGAATTCAACGGCAACGAAGGTTGGGGCTACAATCCGACCTTCATGTTTGCTCCCGACAAATACTACGGCACCAAAAACAAACTCAAGGAATTCATCGACACCTGCCACGCCAACGACATCGCCGTGATCCTTGATATCGCCATGAACCATCAGGATGTACCTAATCCATTTGCCCTCATGTACTTTGAATTTGGCGCCGATGGTACTTTCGGAAAGCCAGCAGCCAACAATCCTTGGTTTAACCGCAACCCCAGACATCCATACAATGTATTTTTTGACCTGAACCATAGCAGTACGTATACCCAGGCTTATCTCGATACGGTGACACATTATTGGCTTAATGAATATCGCGTTGATGGATACCGGTTTGATTTGTCAAAGGGATTTACTCAGAACAACAATTGCGGAGGAAGCCAGTCGGACGAAGGCTGCTTTGGCAATACAGATAACTCCAGAATCACCATCCTTCGACGCATGGCCGACAAGATTTGGTCACACACAAGTGACGCTGTCATTATCCTCGAGCACTTTGCTTCGAACACAGAGGAAAAGGCACTGGCAGAGTATCGCGCTGGTGAAGGTAAAGGGATGATGCTCTGGGGCAATCTTAACTACGCCTACGCACAGAATACGATGGGCTATACCAGTGGTTCAGATGTTAACAGTGTGTTGCACAGCTCTAGAAACTGGACCGTGCCTCACCTGGTAGGGTATATGGAAAGCCATGACGAGGAGCGTGTGATGTACAAGAACCTTACGTTTGGTGAAGAAGGAGAGAACTATTCTGTTCTCTCAGAGAATATCGCACTTCAGCGGATGACAGGAGCAGGGCTGATTTTCCTGACATTACCCGGACCCAAGATGATGTGGCAGTTTGCAGAATTGGGATACGACAAGAGCATCAACCTTTGCGAGAATGGTACCAACAACAGCGACTGCAGGCTTTCACCGAAGCCACCTGGTTGGATTTATCAGGATGTCGCGGCAAGGTCAGCGCTCTACAGTAGAACCGCGGATATGCTCAGGCTACGGAATGAGTACGGAGTTTTCACGACAGGTACGGCAGCATTTGCGGGATCCACGACCCTCCAAAAACAGGTGACCATCAGAAACTCACCCTATACATCGACACCGGCATCGACCAGTGAGATGAATGTACATGTGGTGACAAACTTTGATGTAGTGCCTAAAACAGTAACCGCTTCATTTCCACATGCCGGATCCTGGTTTGAGTACTATACGCATTCCGAACGGCTGGACATCACGACCACGGATGTGGACATGGAACTGCTTCCCGGAGAATACAGGCTCTACACAGACGTTGCCATTGAGAATCCTCTGGTTGTGGGACTAGAAAAATCGACACCTGTTTCAGCTGTTTTGTATCCGAATCCAGTGAAGAATATTCTCATGATTGAGGCACGGACTGAAGTGCAGGAAGTTGCCTTGTACAATATGATGGGCATGGTGTTTCATCCAGAGCGGATAAACGTCTCCTCCTGGAATGTAGCCAACCTTTCAGCCGGTATGTATATTGCTGAAATAAGGACAGCTACGACGACCCAGCGCGTTAAGGTTGTCAAGGATTAACCAACCTGCCACCGTGTGATGAAAAGATTGCTGACACTTTTGGTCGCCATGTCGGCAGTGACAACTGCCTGGAGTCAAAAACAAGCTGCAGTTTTTGATCATGTAGAACCGCCCTTCTGGTGGACGGGCATGAAGAACCAATCCCTTCAGATCCTCCTTCACAATAGTAAAGCCAATGTGAGCGAGTATACCTTGTCTGTCAACTACCCCGGTGTAAGCCTGACGAGTGCCCGGAAGGTGGAAAACCCTCATTATCTCTTTCTTACCCTTTCTATTTCCCCTGACACAAAACCGGGAAGTGTTCCGCTCATGTTTACAGCTGGAAAGAAAAAGTTTGAATACCGATACGAACTGAAACCTAAACCGGCAGCAAGTCCATTACCCACCGTCAACGCGTCGGACGTGATGTACCTGTTGATGCCTGACCGCTTTGCCAACGGGGATGTGAAGAACGATACCGTTCCGGGAATGCACCTGGCCGCACACAGGAGTATCGCTGAGTCGAGACATGGCGGTGACCTGAAAGGCATTGGTGATCACCTGGATTACTTTCAGGACCTTGGTGTGACAGCCTTGTGGCTCAATCCTGTATTGATGAGCAATCAGCCCCTGTTGAAGATTACCTGGGACGGAGGTTCGATGGTGATTGATCCAACGTACCACGGTTATACCATCACGGATTTATATCAGGTAGACCCAAGGCTGGGTTCCAACGAGCAGTACCGTCAATTAATTGAGCAATGTCACAGCCGCGGCTTGAAAGTGATAAAAGATATGGTGCTTAATCATATCGGCACGGAACACTGGCTGGTCAAGGATTTGCCGGAGAAGGACTGGCTGCATCAGTTTCCATCATTCACCCGATCCAACTTTCGTGGAAGCGCCATGACCGATCCCTACCGCTCAAAAGAGGATGTTTCGAAAATGAATGAAGGTTGGTTTGACACAGACAAGCCCGACCTCAATCAGAAAAATCCACTACTCGCAACGTATCTCATACAGAACTCCATCTGGTGGGTTGCTTATGCTGGCCTTGACGGCATTCGTATGGATACTTATCCTTATCCTGATAAGGAGTTCATGGCAGTCTGGGCGCGAACCATGTCGGAAGAATTTCCTGAGCTCTACCTGTTGGGAGAAGTATGGATCAGTGCGGTGCCGACAACAGCCTATTGGCAAAAGGGAATGATCAACCGTGATGGCTATCAGTCGTACCTTCCTTCGGTAACAGATTTTTCCCTTCAAGGTGCAATCCCGCAGGCGCTTGGTGAGCAGGCAGGGTATGATACAGGACTTGCCAGGTTGTACTTTCTATTGTCACAGGACTTCATCTATCATGATGCAAACAACCTGGTGACATTTCTCGATAATCATGACCTCACCCGGTTTGCTAACCAGGTGGGTAAGGATCCCGCAAAATTCAGGATGGGTATTGCGTTTCTATTGACAACCAGGGGTATTCCGCAACTTTATTATGGCACTGAACTCCAAATGGAAGGCGACGCGAGTTCTCATCCGGACATCCGGCGTGACTTCCCGGGTGGTTGGAAGGAAGATAAGGCGAGTGCATTTACACGGGAGGGGAGGACGAAGGATCAGAACGACATCTTTGAATTCACCAGGAACCTACTTCAATGGCGTAAGCATCAACCGGTATTTAACGGAGGAAAGCTCGTTCACTATGTGCCCGAGAACAATGTATATGTCTATTTCCGGAGCAAGGATTACCATCGTGTGATGGTGATCCTGAACGGAAACGAAAAAGAGATTATATTGAACACGGACCGGTTCAGAGAAAGTATGGGCGATGCGGTAAAGGCGCATGAAGTAATTTCGAAAAGAGAGCTTGCCGACCTGAAATCCATTACAATCGGCCCACGTTCGGCCATGATCCTCGAGCTCAATTAAATTTCCGACCCTCATGAAAACCATTGCGCTATGTTGTGCGCTTTGGCTTGCCACCCCTTTAGCCTGGGGTCAGGCCACCGCCATCAATCAACCTCCTTCCTGGGCAAAAAATGTTGTGTGGTATCAGATCATGGTGGAGCGATTTAATAACGGCGACAAGGGTAATGATCAGACAGCGGACGACATCAGTATCCCCGCCATCGGACAATCACCTCCGGCAGGCTGGTCAGTGACTACGTGGACCAAGGACTGGTTTGCTCAGGAGGCCTGGGCATCTAAAGCCGGCCTTCCGTTCGATCAAACACTTTTGCATCGCCGCTATGGTGGTGATCTGAAAGGGGTCATAGAAAAGCTGGATTACCTGAAAGACCTTGGCATCACGGCACTTTTTCTCAACCCCATCAATCATGCGCCGTCACTTCATAAGTATGATGCTTCCAGTTACCATCATGTGGATGCAAACTTCGGACCGGACGCGAAAGGTGACAGGAAGATGATGGCTGCCGAAAACCCTGAAGACCCGACCACCTGGAAGTGGACCGCTGCTGACAAGCAATTCCTGAAATTAATCCAGGAAGCCCACAAGCGAAACATGAAGGTCAT
>JAEUUD010000195.1 GCA_016787625.1 Cyclobacteriaceae bacterium | reverse complement strand
CGACAACGAACGTGTAGAAGTTTGGAACGGGGTTCTTCAGGGCAAGTTTCGGTTTGTCGTCGGAGTACGATCGGCTGTATTTCTACCATTCGACAACCTGGGACTCATAATCATTGATGAGGAACATGATCCATCCTATAAGCAGCAGGAGCCGGCCCCACGGTATCACGCCAGGGATGTGGCCCGGATGATGGCCGTCATGCACCATGCCAAGGTTCTGCTGGGAACAGCGACGCCTTCGTGCGAGACATACTTTCAGGCGACAACAGAAAAAATTGGCTTCGTTCCATTAAAAGAACGGTTCGGTGACTCACAGCTGCCGGAAATCAAATTTGCCAACGTCGCGATGGAGAGAAGACAGAAAACCAACAAAGGTGAATTCACATCCACGCTGCTTCGCGAAATCAAAGCAACCATGGAGAAGAAAGAACAGGTCATTCTTTTTCAGAACCGACGGGGTCACTCTCCCATCGTTCACTGTGAAGACTGTTCATGGGTACCCAAGTGCATCAATTGTGCTGTGAGCCTTACCTATCATCAGTACCGGCATGCGCTCATTTGCCACTACTGCGGATACCGCGAGGAACTGCCCAAGCAGTGTCCCACCTGCAGCTCCAAAAGGATTTTAACACTGGGCTACGGAACAGAAAAAATGGAAGAAGAGCTCGGCATCCATTTTCCAGAGGCACACATCAGTCGCATGGACCTCGATACCACCAGAACAAAGTCAGGATACGAGACCATCCTTACCGATTTCGAAAAGGGAGAAACGGATATCCTCGTCGGCACTCAAATGGTGACCAAAGGACTGGACTTTGACCGGGTGAGCCTGGTGGGTGTCTTCGATGCAGACAGGATGATGCACTTCCCCGACTTCCGTTCCCATGAGCGCGCCTTTCAACTGATCGTGCAAGTCAGCGGCCGTGCCGGGCGAAGACAGGATCCGGGAAGGGTTGTCATCCAGACGTCAGACCCGGATGATCCGCTTTTCAAATTTGTCATTGAGCATGATGTTTCCGGGTTCCTCAGCAGGCAGCTGGAAGACAGGGAGGCAAGTCACTATCCTCCCTACACTCGGCTCATTGAGGTTACTCTGAAGCATACCGATCGGGGAACAGTATCAAGAGGTGCAGCAACACTGGCTGAGCTCATTCGGGGAAAACTCAGCGGCATCTGGCTGATGGGGCCGGCAGAGCCCATGATCTCCAGGATCCGGAATGAACATCTCAGCAGCATCTTGTTGAAAATTCCCAGAAATCAAGGCAAGCTGGAGGAGATCAAATCGACATTGATTGCTTGTGAAGACAAGCTGAATGCAGAGAAAGAATTCAGGGCAGTCAAGGTTGTATTTGACGTAGACCCGATGTAGTCTAGCCAAGGATACTCCAGTTGTTCAGCACCGGGATGGCATGATGGGCCGTAAGGTCGAACTGGCAGGGTACAACCGAGATGTAGTTGTTGGCAATGGCCCATTCATCGTTGTCTTCACCCTTGTCAAAATTCACAAAGTTGCCCGTCATCCAAAAGTATTTGCGTCCATTGGGGTCACGTCTTTCATCAAACTCCTCCACCCATTTTGCATTGGACTGGCGGCAAATCCGGATTCCCTTGATGGCTTCATTTCGCTTCGGGGGAAAGTTCACATTCAGCGCCACACCTTTCGGCAATTCCTCCTTAAGCACCTGTTGGGTGATCTTTTTTACATATTCGAGTGCGTGAGAAAAGTCAGCATCATTGCTGTAGTCACACAATGAAAAGCCGATTGCCGGCGTGCCTTCAATGGCAGCCTCAATCGCGGCCGACATGGTGCCGGAATAAAGAACGCTGATGGATGTGTTGCTGCCGTGGTTGATGCCGCTGACAACCACATCGGGTTGGCGTTGGCCTTTGAGTACATAGTGTCTGGCCATCTTCACACAGTCTGCCGGTGTTCCTGAACATTCAAAAGCCCTGACGCCGTCAAATATCTTCGATTCCTTTAGTCTGAGCGTATCGCCAACGGTGATGGCGTGGCCCATGCCCGACTGTGGGCGGTTGGGTGCAACGACGAGTATCTCTCCAAGGTTCCTCATGACACTCACCAGGTGTCCGATTCCCGGAGCGGTGATGCCATCATCGTTCGTGACTAAAATCAGGGGTTTACTCATGCTTAGAGCGTGTTGTAGTATTGAATGATCTGGATGAATTCCGTCCTGTCGGTGACATTGAGCTTGTTGACTTTCATGTATTTCTCAACAAGCTTACTCTTGTTTCCCATCAATGCAAGGAGATCAGCCTTCTTTCCGATAAAGGGCTCAATCGCTCCACCTTCATTAAGCAGGAAATAACTGTAGACCAATACCAGGCGTGATGAGCTGCCGTATGTGTAGAATGAACTTGAATAACTCCTGTACTCAATGCTCTCCCTGCAAAGCAATGTCATCTTGCCTTCCGCAAGCAGTTCAAACAATACAGGCGCCTTGTAGGCCCCGGTGGCCGCATATGGGATGGAGTAGAAATGACGGTAGCGTTTCGACGTCTCATCAAAAATCTCAAAGTAGGTAAGCTTCCTTGCTGTGTATAATTCCAGGTTGTTTCCTGTGGAGTACTGGACCATGTCGCTTTGCAAATCGTACTTCACGCTTCCTTTCAATGTGTCGCCCGCCTCGAGGACAACCTTTCCATCGTGCCAGAACTCCGAAGGGAATTTCTGGCAATGGCCGGTGATGCCCGAAATCAGGAGAGCCATCAAAAGAACAACCCTGTTCATTTCTTCAATATCGAATGGCCGAGTTTATCACGCTTGGTAGCCAGGTACTTTTCGTTGTGCTTGTTGGGAACTGTTTCGATGGGGACATTCTCAACAATCTCCAGGCCATAGCCCATGAGGCCTACACGTTTTTTGGGGTTGTTGGTAATCAGCCGCAGCTTGGATATACCGAGGTCATGGAGAATCTGGGCTCCGATGCCATAATCCCGGTTGTCCATATCAAATCCCAACTGGAGGTTAGCCTCCACGGTATCAAGTCCTTCCTCCTGCAACTTATAGGCTCTGAGTTTATTGAGAAGCCCGATACCCCGGCCCTCCTGCTTCATATAAAGCACCACACCCACACCGGCCTTCTCGACCATGCGCATCGCGTCGTGCAGCTGTGTGCCGCAGTCGCATCGGCAGGAACCGAATATATCACCCGTCACACAAGAAGAATGGACCCTGACAAGCACAGGTTCGTTCTTCTTCCACTGTCCTTTAATGAGGGCCATGTGAACTTCGCCTGTATCAATCTGTTCGTATGCGGCAAGTTGAAAATCACCGTAGGTTGTTGGCAGTGACACATCCACACGACGGCGAATCTGTGATTCTGTCTTCAGGCGATAGGCAATCAGGTCTTTGATGGAGACGAGCTTGAGGTTGAATTTCTTCGCTACAACCCTCAGTTCCGGCAGCCTGGCCATCGTTCCGTCTTCGTTCATGATTTCTACCAGCACGCCTGCCGGCCTAAATCCAGCGAGTCTGGCGAAGTCAATGGCAGCTTCGGTATGCCCTGACCTCCTCAGGACACCTTCCCGCTTTGCCTTAAGCGGGAAAATGTGACCCGGCTTACCCAGCTCTTCAGGCTTTGTCTCAGGATCAGCCAGTGCCTTGATTGTTTTAAAACGGTCGTGCGCCGAAATCCCTGTCGTACATCCATGACCGATGAGGTCGACAGAAACAGTGAACGGTGTTTCAAAGGCGGCCGTATTTTTTCCTACCATCAGGTCGAGGCCCAACTCCTCACACCGGTCTTCAATAAGAGGCACACAGATCAGGCCGCGTCCTTCGCGAGCCATAAAATTGACAATCTCAGGCGTGATAGCTTCTGCAGCACAAATGAAGTCGCCTTCATTCTCCCTGTCTTCATCATCGACAACGACGATCAGTTTGCCATTCTTGATGTCTTCAATGGCGTCTTCGATGCTATCCAATGTATTGATACTGTCGCTCATGTATTTCTCCCACGTTTTAACAAATCCATTTCGTTCTTACCGTGCTACCACAATTCCCAGGATCTTGGCCAGATCACGTTCAGCGGATTTAAGTCCCTCCTGCTGCTCAAGACATTTTTCCACTTCGTCAAGGTTTCCATTCTGCTCCCACTTGCCAAGTTGAGAAAGGTTATCTTCCATCATTTTCTGCACCACCCTGAATTTCAGGCGAAGCACATTGGTCAACGCCATATCATGAAGGATCTCATCTTCACTTGGAAAGTAGATCTGATACTTCTCCTTCCAATGAGGGCTTATCTCGTACCTTGAGGTGATCAGCTCGGTCACAATCTTTTTTGTCTCCGCACTACCCTTCTCCATAAAGTAGCTGCTGGTTGGAACCTTTCCCTTGCCAACCTGCCTCTCAAACTCGTCATGAATCTCCCTGAATGCCTGGTTGGTAAATTGGACATCCTCCAGTTCATGCAGGAGAAAGTCTCCTAACTTCTGATCCTCTACCGCTTTGTCGGCGTAGTTGAGCAGGAGCCGTATCGTCTCACGCTCCTGATAGTAGATCATATCCTTTGGATCAACCGGCGGAGCGGCTGT
>JAEUUD010000194.1 GCA_016787625.1 Cyclobacteriaceae bacterium | reverse complement strand
CTGGGATTGGGATGCTTCGCAATCAGGTTGTAGAGTTGGGGTTGCGTCAACTGCGGTTCATCACTCTCCTTGTGGCCATGCCGACGGTACCAGAGCATGTCAATAAAAATGTCTTTCCCAAATTTCTGACGATACTCTACGGCGAGTTGTGAACAGAAAGTAACAGCCTCTGCATCATCCCCATTGACATGAAGAACAGGTGCATCGATGATCTTGGCTACGTCGGTACAGTAAATAGAAGTGCGGGCATCTTCGTAGTCTGTGGTGAAGCCCACCTGGTTATTGATGACAAAGTGAATCGTTCCACCTGTCGTGTACCCTTCAAGGCCCGACATTTGTTCCAGTTCATAAACAATACCCTGCCCTGCAACCGCCGCGTCGCCGTGGATCAGGATGGCCATGGCCTTGTTGAGCACACCCTTGTGTTCGTCATCGATTTGTCCGCGGGTGTAACCGAGCACGAGTGAATTCACTACTTCAAGGTGTGAGGGGTTCGGTGTCAGTTTTACATAGATCTTATTGCCGGAAGGTGTGTTGATGTGACTTGCATAGCCAAGGTGATACTTCACATCCCCATCACCCATGGTAAGGTCAGGGCTTACATTACCCTCAAACTCAGTGAAGATCTGCTCATAGGTTTTTCCCAAAATGTTGGAAAGTACATTGAGACGACCACGGTGAGCCATGCCAATAACAACCTCCTTGACCTCCATGGCAGCTGCCTTGTTGATGATGGATTGCAAGGCGGGGATTGTCGTCTCTCCTCCCTCCAGCGAAAACCGTTTTTGGCCCAGAAACTTCGTGTGAAGAAAATTTTCAAATACGACAGCTTCGTTGAGTTTGGCCAGTATGCTTTTCTTTTCGTCAGAAGTGGGGTTGTATTGGTAATACTCCTTTTCACATTTCTGAATAAACCAATCAAAGACCTCCTGATTCCGGATATAACTATATTCAAACCCAATGGGTCCTAGATATACCTGACGTAATTTCTCAATGATCTTTCTCAGGGTGGTACGGCCAAGACCTATTTCCACACCGACATCAAACTCACTATCAAGGTCGGCATCCGCAAGACCATAGGACGTGTGGTCTAAAGGAACTTTATGATCACGCCTTTCACGGACTGGGTTTGTCTTTGACTTGAGATGGCCCATTGACCGGTAGGCATGAATGAGGGTTCTTACCTGTGTCTCCTTGATACTGACACCATCACCTGCAGTCTGCGCTTGATCCCCGAAACGCTGAGTGGAAAACTCATAACCTTCAAAGAACTTTTGCCAGGTTCCGTCCACTGAGCCAGGCTCACGTTTGTAATTTTGGTAGAGTTGGTCCAGGTAGCCAACATCCGCGTTGGAGATGTAGGAGAATTTATCCATAACCGAAGGGGTAAGATAACAAATGTAAATACCGGTCTGATGATTAAAAAATCTAATAATCGCTTACACAATTATTAAGGTTAAAGAACCTTTAGGAGCTTTTGAATCCGCCAGTTGGCAGGGAGGCAATTTCTGCTAACTTTGCAGTCCTTTTAAAAACCGGACGAGATCCAACCTTTAAACAAGTAAGAAAATGGCTGTTAAGATCAGACTGGCCCGCCGAGGCCGTAAAAAACTGGCAAAATTTGATGTTGTGGTAACCGACTCCAGGTCCCCCCGGGACGGAAAGTTCATTGAGAAGATCGGTACCTATGATCCCCTTACCATCCCCGCAAGCATTAAGCTTGATGAAGAACGGGCATTCTCCTGGCTGATGAATGGAGCCCTGCCATCAGATACCGTAAAAGCCATGCTGTCCTATCGTGGCATCATGCTCAAGCGTCATTTGCAGATTGGCGTTGTCAAGGGTGCCATTACCCAGGACCAGGCCGACAAGAAATTAGCAGAATGGAAAGAGCAAAAAGCTCTGAAAATTCAATCCAAAGTTGACAACGTCAGCAAATCGAAGCAGGATGCTGCCAAGGCCCGCAAGGAAGCTGAATCAAAAATCAGGGAGGCACGCGCCGAAGCCATTAAGAAGAAGGCTGAAGCTGCAGCTGCGGCCGCTCAGGCTGCTGCAACCCCCGCCGCCGCAGAGGCTGCACCGGCTGAAACGCCAGCAGCAGAAGCCGCTCCAGAAGCTCAGGCTTAATGAACCAATAGCATTGCAATTGCCAGCACGATCTTCGTGTTGGCATTTTTTTTATACATGAAGAAAGAGGCCTGCTTCAAGATTGCCTATGTCGTTAAGTCGCACGGATTAAAGGGCGAATTAACCATATCCCTTATGTCGGATTGCCCGGAACTCCAGGGTCTCACTTCGGTCTTCATGGAAATCAAGGGGCAGCTTGTTCCGCATTTCATCTCAGCCGTATCTGTAAAGGGCACTAAAGCCTATCTTCAATTGGAAGATATTCGATCTGCTGAACAAGCAGATCAATTGACAGGTTGCAGTCTCTACCTTTCAAAAAGTGATCGGTCACCCTTGCCAAAAGGTGAATTCTATAGCGATGAGGTCATTGATTTTGATGTAGAGGACTTACAAGCCGGCCCGTTGGGAAAAGTAAAGGAAGTGCTTGAAACAGGCCCCAACCGTCACTTGATTGTAAATTATCTCGGTAAAGAGATAATGATACCCATCCACGGCCCATTTATTAAGAATGTCGTCAAGACTAAAAAGCGGATTGTCGTAGAACTCCCGGATGGCTTTCTGGATATCTAGGAGGGCTGTTTTTGCGTATTTTTGATTATGAGAATTGATATCATCACGTGCCTCCCACGCCTGTTGGAAAGCCCGTTTAATGACTCCATTCTAAAGCGTGCGAGGGAAAAGAACCTCGTCACAGTAGAGGTTCATGACCTTCGCGATTATACCGTTGATCCACATCGCACCACGGATGACTATGCATTTGGCGGAGGCGCAGGAATGGTCATGATGATTGAACCCATTCACCGATGCATTCTGTCACTGACGGCCAAGGCCAAATACGATGATATCATCTACATGAGTCCAGATGGTGAAGTGCTTACTCAGTCGCTTGCCAATCAGCTCAGCATGAAAGAAAATCTCATCCTGCTCTGCGGACATTATAAGGGTGTCGATGAACGGGTAAGGCAACACCTGATCACGCGGGAAATCAGCATTGGCGATTACGTATTGTCAGGCGGTGAATTGGCAGCAGCCGTTGTCTCGGATGCCATCATCCGCCTCATCCCCGGTGTCTTGTCAGATGAATCTTCAGCCCTAACTGATTCCTTTCAGGATGGAATCCTGGCTCCGGAAGTTTACACAAGGCCAGCCGAATACAAGGGCTGGACCGTCCCAGGAGTGCTCCTCTCAGGGAACCCCGCCCTGATTGATGCGTGGAGGCAGGAAAACGCTTTGGAGAGGACCAAAAAGCGCCGCCCAGGCCTGTTTCAGGGCATTTAAGGGCTTCTGGGGCATTTTCAAGGCCTCCATTGCCAAACCCCAACCCTTTCCTATATTTGCAGTCCATTTTCAAAATGACCCAAATTATGGCTGATCTCATCAAAATAGCAGAACAGGAATTGGCAGGAAGGCGCGCCGCGCACCCTGATTTCAAGGCTGGTGACACCATTAACGTCCATGTAAAGATCAGCGAAGGGAACAAGGAGCGTATTCAGCAGTTCCAGGGCGTGGTTCTTTACCACCGCGGCAAAGGCACTAATGGGGAATCGTTTTCCGTTAGAAAAGTGTCAAATGGGGTTGGTGTGGAACGCATTTTCCCTATGGTAAGCCCAAGCATTGATAAAATAGAGTTCGTTAAAGCAGGTAAAGTTCGCAGGGCGAAACTGTATTATATGAAGGGCCGTCAAGGCAAATCTGCGAGGATAAAGGAGAAATTGTCTCAACTCGCTGAAAAGGCCTAAAGCGCGACCAAGAAATCCAAAAAGCCCATTTCTGATTAGAATTGGGCTTTTTTAGGCCTTTTGCTCAGCCAGGTAAGTTGCAATCCATACCCTGCAGGCCTATATTTGCCTTCCCTCTTCAATCATTATCCATATGGCTAAAAGCAGTATTCAAGAACTTCTGGGCAAGGAAGCAGATGCCCTCTTATCCTATAAGAGTAAGACGGTATCCAGTTCCCAGCTTCATGCTCCAGGGCCAGATTTCGTGGACAGGGTCTTTGGGCCAACCAATCGCAATCCCCAGGTATTGAGGAGTCTGGCGGCACTTTTCAACTCAGGTCGTCTTGGCGGATCCGGATTCGTATCCATTCTGCCGATCGACCAGGGGATAGAACATAGTGCAGGTGCCTCCTTCGCCAAGAATCCGATTTACTTCGATCCAGAAAACATTGTAAAACTGGCCATCGAAGGTGGGTGTAATGGGGTTGCTACGACCTTTGGTACACTGGCAATGGTTTCCCGGCCGTATGCACATAAGATCCCTTTCATTGTAAAGATCAATCACAACGAATTGCTCACCTATCCCAATAAAGCTGACCAGATCATGTTTGGATCTGTACGGGATGCGTGGAACCTCGGTGCCATGGCTGTTGGTGCCACGATCTATTTCGGTTCAGACCAGTCATCAAGGCAGATCATTGAGGTCGCCAAGGCGTTTGAAGAAGCCCATTCCCTTGGGATGGCAACCATTCTCTGG
>JAEUUD010000193.1 GCA_016787625.1 Cyclobacteriaceae bacterium | reverse complement strand
AGAAAGCAGCTGGAGGTCGGTCCACTGCCAAGAGGCGGCTACAGCGCAACACCCGGCATGACGACCAACACCAACAACCAGAGTTCAGGGGCATCCTTTAGGATGGTGACGGATGTTGCCGATTGGGATAAAACCGTTTTCACCAATGCACCTGGCCAAAGCGGAGATCCACGCAGCATATTCTACAGCAATCTTTTTAAGGGCTGGGCCAATGATCAGCACTTCCCTGTCTTCTTCAGTAAGGAACGCGTCATGGCTTCGACTAAAGAAAAAATGCTGCTGGTCCCCTGATCAGATTAGTTCTTCTTAACAGCAGCAATCCTGGTGATTGAATCCAGGTCAAGTTGCTTTTGAAGTTTCCTGTTCAATAAGCGAAGGTTTCGTTTACGGCCGAGGTCAATCCATACCCGCTCCATGCGCTCCTCACCAATCAGCCGGCGATCTCCGGCGTAGAACCTTACGAGGACATGATGCTGATTCTTTGGATTTCCTTCAATAACCCAAAACGCATCCTTTCTTGATTGTGCATGACCAATCGATGTCGACAGCAACAACATGGCCATGACGAAATACTGAGTCGTTTTCATAATCATCATTTTCGAGTCCTAACGATGTTGTTGAAGACAGGCTACACAGCGTAGACACAGAGCATTGATTTATCGACGAGGTGTGCGTAGTCCATGGATGAGCAGTATTCGTCTTTGGAAAAGACCCTTTCAGCGACTTACGTCAATCTTAGGCAACCTTGATCGACCTGTTGAGGTTCAATGACCTATGGATTCCCTGTTGTCAAGATTGGTATTATCAGACCGACCGGCATACCGCATATCGCGTCACGCTTGCTTTTGGCTCTCTTGTATCCTTTTCTTCGGCACCATTTACGGTAGCTATTGGCACTTCGGACAGAACCCGCCGATATTCAACAAGCATGCGTTTGCCGAAGCCATTTTCTACCTGCCCCTTCACATGTTTCTTGGTTACGCCATCATTTACGGATTGATGCCCCGGTACCTGAAGCAGGAAAAGTACCTACATCTTCTTGCCGCTGTGCTGGTTCTGATTCTGGTAACTTCATTTTTCTCTTATCTGATCTCCCTTTACGTGATCAATCCGTACAGGGCCTGGCAAGAACTGCCTGTGAGTCCAAAAATCCTTCCCAACAGCCTGATGGCCGGGTTGCGCGGCTCAAACACCGTAGCAGGATTTATGGTTGCTATTAAACTGTTGAAGAATGGTCACTTCAGGAAATTGGAAATCGAGCAACTCGAGAAGGCCAGACTAAAAGCAGAACTGGAGTTACTCAAGGGGCAGCTTCATCCCCACTTTCTCTTTAATACACTCAATAACCTGTACGCCCTGGTCATTCAAAAATCCGAGAACTCGCCCAAAGTCATTTTGATGCTATCCGATTTGCTTCAGTATATGTTAACAGAGAGCAAGCAACATCGCATTCCACTCAATAGGGAGTTGGCAATGATGGAACACTACATCAATCTCGAACAGCTCCGCTATGGAAATCGTCTTGATCTAAACATCAATATGAAGCAAGGTGAAGAGCAACTACAGATTGCACCCCTCATCCTGCTTCCTTTTGTAGAAAACGCATTCAAGCACGGTGTTCATGAAATGATTGAGCAGCCATGGATCAGTGTTGATTGTGCCGTCAGCAACAATTCATTAAAACTAAAACTGATCAATAGTAAACCCAATCTCAGGGATCGCATCCGGCACTCGACCAAAATTGGTCTGGCCAATGTCCAGAAACGTCTCGAGCTCATGTACCGCGACAAATTTCAGTTAAAGGTCCTTGATGAAGGTGAGTCTTATGTGGTCAATCTTTCACTTGAATTGGAGAGGGCATGACTAAACCGATCCGTTGTTTGATTGTTGATGATGAACCTCAGGCCCATGAAGTGCTGAAGTCTTACATCGCCGCCACTCCTTCGCTGGTATGGGCTGGATCCTGCCAGCACGCCCTCGAGGTCATTTCCATCCTTCAGACAAATCCTGTTGATTTACTCTTTCTCGATATCCAGATGCCCCGGCTTCTGGGCACTGAACTGATCAAGACCATCAGTCATCCACCAAAGACAATATTTGTCACCGCGCATCGCGATTTTGCCGTTGATGGCTTTGACCTTGATGCCATTGACTTTCTCCTGAAACCCGTTTCTTTTGAGCGGTTTCTCAAAGCGGTTAACAAGGCAACGCCATTGCACCTTCCAACACCGAATGAAGTCGCGAAGGAATCACCAAGATTTCTTTACTTCCGGGTGGACAGAAAAATGGTCAAGGTGTGGCTAAAGGATATCCTCTATCTCGAGAGCATGAAGGACTACGTCAGGATACTTACCATTCATGGGCCACTCATCACCAAGGTCACGCTTTCGGCCATCATCGACATGCTTCCGGATGAAGACTTCTTCCGGATTCACCGGTCATTCATCGTGTCCAGGGGGCATGTCGATGCATACACCAATGATCAGGTCAGGGTTGGCAAAGCGCAACTTCCTGTAGGTCCTTTATACAGGAATATGCTCAAGGAGCAAATGGAGCGATTCAGATCGCTTTAAGAGCTGACTCGTAATTAGGTTCCTGGCCAACAGTTGGCACCATCTCGGTGTACTTGACATTTCCATCGGGGCCTACCACAACGATGCATCGGGCAAAAAACCCGGCCATACCACCGTCCGTCATTTCTACTCCATAGGCTTTGGAAAAACCAAAGTTCCTGAAGTCAGACAGCGTGACGACCTTATCAATGCCCTCCGCACCACAAAAGCGACGCATGGCAAAAGGCAGATCCTTCGCAATGCAAAGCACCATGGTGTTCGACAAGGCGGCAGCGCGCTTATTGAATTCCCTGACGGAAGTTGCGCACGTACTTGTGTCAATACTTGGAAAGATATTCATAACAATATTCTTTCCGGCAAAAGCTGCCAGGGATACTTCTTTGAGATCGTTACCAACCAACCGAAAATCCGGAGCTTTGGACCCAACAGCGGGTAATTCACCATTGGTGTTGACGGTACGGTCACCAAGTTTTGTCTGTGCCATATTCTCTTGTTTAGTCTTTTGTGATTTCAGCGTATTCTCTCAGAATCCCTGACAAGCTTTTCATCCCGTCTGATAAATCGGTTGGCAATCATATTGCTCACAAGGGCCACCGGAGGAAGCCAGAGCGCTATACCATATTGGCCAGCCAATTGATTGGCTTTGATCAATTCAGTCGCGAAATACACCAGGGAAAACATCGACCCTGCCATGACGAGTGAATTCAGGGCTCCAAGTTTGATCTGCAGCATCCTGTTCTCAAATTTTCCAATCTCTATAAAGGCTATCGTTGTGGCTGCCACGGCAAGAATGGCGCTCAGCGCATAGGGAAAATAGACTGTATTTCTAACGTCGCCATCCTTGATCGTATAGTGGAGAGGATAAAGTGTCTTCTCAATATCCATGTCTACAGCCTGCCATGCAGGGAAAAAGATCATCAATACCATGCAGGCACCTGACAGTGCGAGGAATATCGTTTGCTTTCTTTGCCACATAGGATGGTTGCCGTAAATTGTGCCGCTCAAAAGTATGAATTTTCCTTCGTCATAATCGGGGAAAGCACATAAGATGAAATCAGCTTACATTCTTGACATTCTCCGCTCACCCATTGGCAAGTATGGGGGCACCCTCGCTTCGGTAAGACCTGATGACCTCCTTGCGCATCTTATACGTGAAATACTCAAACGAAATCCATCATTACCTCCGGGCCAGATTGAAGACGTGATTGCCGGGGCCGCAAACCAGGCAGGAGAAGATAACCGGAATGTAGCCAGAATGTCATTGCTGCTTGCTGGACTACCGGTAACAGTTCCCGGCGTGACGGTGAATAGGTTGTGCGCATCCGGGTTACAGGCCATCATGCAGGCTGCACAAGGAATTGTCAGTCAGCAGGGAAGTATCTACCTAGCGTGTGGCGTTGAGAGTATGAGTCGGGCACCTTATGTCATGGCCAAGCCTGATGAAGCATTTTCGAGAAAAACCGAAGTCTATGACACCACACTCGGTTGGAGGTTTACCAACAAGGTGCTCGCAAAAATGTATCATCCTTATTCCATGGGCGAAACCGCCGAGAATGTGGCGGAGAAATGGAAGATCAGCCGACAGGATCAGGATGCTTTTGCCCTGAGTTCGCAGCAAAAATTTGCAAAGGCTGAAGGCGCAGGACTATTTCAAGCTGAAAGAGTAGCCATCCCGGTGAAATCACGTGGTGGTGAGCCAATCACATTTGCCGTCGACGAATACCCAAGGGAAACGACGATGGAGAAATTGGGTGCGCTAAAGCCAGCCTTTAAGGAAAATGGTTCGGTAACCGCCGGGAACTCATCGGGCATCAATGACGGTGCCGCCGCATCGATCATTGTCAGCGAAGAGTTTATCAAACAGTCCGGTGTCAAACCCATGGCCCGCGTGGTTTCTATGGCTGTTGCCGGCGTTGATCCGGCATACATGGGTATTGGACCGGTTCCTGCAACGCAACAAGCACTTAAGCGTGCGGGTCTGAACTTGTCAGACATAGGACTTGTTGAGCTCAACGAAGCTTTTGCATCACAGTCCTTGGCCTGTAT
>JAEUUD010000192.1 GCA_016787625.1 Cyclobacteriaceae bacterium | reverse complement strand
ATAATGTAGCTTAGATGGTAGTTCTTCCCGTAGCTTTTTGCGAATGAATTTCTCTGCTCCTTCATAGTCAGGAATGTTGCCTGAGTTACGCAGTGGTGCAAGCCAGGGATCAACATAAAACCAAATCAGGTCGATATCATTTGTTGAGCGTGCTTTGCCTAACCACTCGCGCGCGGCAGTAAGATCACCGAAGGCAACGAAAATATGAGCGACATAGAGATTGACTCCTTTCTCTTTTTTACTTCGTTCAATCAATTCCTCAAGCAACGGCTTCGCTTCATCCCAACGATTGGCGCCAATCAATGCAATTGCTTTGTAGGCTGCCATGGATGGCGGCCGTATGGTTGTAGATTGGAGGGCGAAGTCAATCATCTGCACGGCCTCTTCAAAGTCTCGCGTTGTGATCAGTGTGCGTGCCAGGTGATCATAGAGCCTCAGTGATTGTGGAAACCGCTGAAGGCCATCACGGAAAGTAGATCTTGCAGCATCATAACGGTGGAGAAGATAGCAGGCGATCCCGGTGTAATTGTAACTCGATGCACTGTCAGGGTCTAAAGCCTTGGCCATGTCAGCCGTTTGAAGTGCATCTTCGGGTTTTCCCATCATGCTTTGCAGATAACTGTACATGTAGCGCACATCGGCATTGTTGGGCCCGGCCTCCATCGCTTTCTTCAACCACTGTTCGGCAGATTCAAAATCCTTTTCAACGAAGAATTTAACGACAGCATGCGTCATCATGTCATTATCCGTGGCACCATGACGCGTAGCAACCGGGAGATACTGATTGATCTTCTCCATGCTTTCCGATGGCGAAAGGTCTCCGTTCCACGACATGAGTGCCGAATAGGTGCTGGCCAGGTAGGAGTAGGCTTGAGTAAAATCAGTATCCTCCGCTATCGCTTGAATGAAGTACTTTTCAGCCGTCCTGTAGCCCTCAAGATTCCATTGATTAAATGCATGGCGACCCTTGAGAAACAGATCATAGGCACGTAAATTCCTGGTGGGTATTTCTCTAAGCTTTTTGTTTTCTTCAGGCTGAAGCGTCGTATGGAGTTCCTTCACAACAATGTCAGCAACACCCTGCTGAATGGAGAAGATGTCGTCCAGGTTTTCAAGAAACACTTTTCCCCAAACCTGGTGATCCTGCTGCGCATCGATGAGCTGGACCTGAATTCTGACCTTGGCACCATGCAATTGTGCACTTCCTTCAAGAATGTACTTGACATTGAGTTCATCGGCAATTTCCGGCGCTGATTTTGTTGTTTTTCGGTAACGCATGGCCGTGGTTCGGGAGATAACCCGAAGTTGACGAAGGCCGGCCAGTTGAATCAGAATATTCTCCATCACGCCGTCGGCAAAATACTCCTGTGATTGGTCCTGCGACAGGTTGACAAAAGGCAGTACAGCAATGGAATTTCCGATGGCGGGAATCGACTGTACAGGTTTCTGCGATGGTTGTGCTGGTTCAGGAATGGTTAATACTTTTCCAGGATACTTGATGGCATAAATGATCTCTTTGACGGCATTGGCGACTTTGTTGACCTGATCACGGTAGTCTGTCTTCAGTGCATTCTTGTCTGGATGATCAGTAGGGCTCAGTGGCCGATTGACGCCGCTCGACTTGTAAATGAACTCAACACAACGGATGGGTCCCTCGAGTTCATTTTCAAGCAGTGCCTTGTCTTCAGCATCCAGATCATGAATCTTGACAGGAAGAATTCTGCTGGCAACATTCCTGCTGGCAAGAAGGATGTCCCTGCCGAGACTGTCAGCTTTGGCCAAGCGATTAAAACTGAGAAATTCACTGCGCCAGGCGAAGCACCTCGGATCACAATAAGTTTGAGAAATGATGGGAATGAAAATGACGCACTTGAGCTTTCCTTCGAGACTTTTGTCCACCTGATGTGTTTCCAGCAACCCATCAATGGGATTGATGTCAAAATAGATGGATAGTGGTTCCTTGATGGTTGCGGCGAGCTCTTCGGTAAGGTGAGTGGCGAACCCTGTGACCCAGCCCCGTGCGTTGTCATTATGCCGGTAGCTAATGAAGATGTCATACTCAAATCCTGGGAAAATGGATGGCATGTGTCAAATATAGGAAAGGAACGATTGGGTTGTAAAGGCAGCTGAGGTACACTTTCATGGTGTGAAAACTATTTCCTACCTTCGTCAGACCATTTTTTAAACTTATGATCAAGCGTATTCCTCCTGTGCTCAGGAATTTCTATTCAGTGACAGGACTCGCATTTCTGGTGTGGATGACTTTTCTCGATTCCAACGACCTCATCAACCGTTTCCGGCTCTCATCCAAACTAAGATCGTTGGAAAATGAGCGAACGTATTATCAGGAAAAAATTGACGAGGTGGAACAGGACCGTGCTGAGCTGATGGGAACGACAGAGTTGCTGGAGAAATTTGCCCGTGAGAAATACCTGATGAAGCGCGAGTCGGAAGACATCTTTATTATTGATAAAAAGGACTAAACGTGAGATTAGCCGGCATTTTACTCTTTATCCTTCTGGCTGGCCCTGCGCTGGCTCAACGGGAAGTTGACGACCAGTCAAAACTCTCTGACCGCCTTTACTTTGGTGGCGGCCTTGGGCTCAATGGCGGAACGGACGCATATGGCCAGCGTTACTTTTTTGTTGGCCTTTACCCGGTAGTAGGATACATGGTCAACAACCAGTTTTCAGTTGGGACGGGTATCACCTTTCAATACTATAGCTACCCCGATGCGCCAGCGAACTACGCGAGTTCACTGACACAGTATGGCGTCAGTCCGTTCGCGCGCTATAACTTCGGTCAATTGTTTATGTACACCGAGTATATGTTTCTTAACTCGCCAACGTACATCAACAATCAGCGCAAGACCTTTAACCGGCTTTTGTTGGGTGTAGGTTTTAGTCAACCCATCGGCCAGCGTTCGTCGCTCAATGTGATGGGACTTTACGACGTTCTGTGGAAACAGTCCGACTATGCCTTTGCATCACCTTGGGTATTCAGGGTGTACTTCTCGATTTGATCAGAAGGTAAGCTGAAACTTATCACCCAGTTTTCTTAGTTCTGCTTCCACGCTTTCGTGAAGTGGAATCCCCTCTTCCATTCTTTTTTTTGTTGACTCTCTTTCCGGATCCCCTGGTATCACGACGGCCGGCTGACCGTTGATTGCTTTGGCGGAACGGAATCTTGTAATCCACTGATCCATGTGTTGCCTGAAATCGTCAGCGGGTCTGAAGGCATCCACACGCATCGCGCCAAAAAAATGCCCGATACCGAGTCCAACCGGATCGGCGGGCGGTGCGAGAAAACTTACAAATGGAGGGACCCATGGACCATAGTTGGCGCCGGAGAGGACGGCGGAGAAAATGTCTACCCAGGCACCGAGACAAAATCCTTTATGACTCCCATGATCCCTGTCACTTCCAAGAGGAATCAATGCGCCTCCGTCTTTCAATTCATGCGGGTTGGTTGATGGCTGACCATCTTTTGTTTGGATCCAGCCGACTGGAGCTTGTTGATTTTTTCTCTGCAGAATTTCAAGTTTTCCATTGGCGGCCGTCGTTGTGGCAAAGTCAGCGACAAATGGAGGTTGGGTTCCCGCCGGGATAGCCACACATATTGGATTTGTTCCCAGCAGTCGTTCAACGGAGTGTGTTGGTGCTACCAATGGGCTTGCATTGGTCATGGCGATACCGATCATGTCGTGTTGAAGAGCCATCATGGCGTGATAGCCTGCAATACCAAAGTGGTTGGAGTTGCGTACGGCAACCCACCCTGTTCCGCACACCTTGGCCTTCTCAATAGCGATGCTCATGGCATATGGCCCCACCACGAGTCCCAGTCCCTGATCGCCATCAACAACAGCTGTACTCGGTGATTCATGAACCTTGTGGATATCCGGCTTGCTGTTCACACGTTTCGCTTCCCAAAGCCTGACATACCCTGTGAGCCGTGCGAGACCGTGGGAGTCAATGCCGCGCAAGTCTGCCTGCAGCAGCACATCCGCGGCAAGGCCGGCATCCATTGTGGAACAACCAATTTTCACAAACACATCATTGGCGAATTGCCGAAGGGCCTTGTAAGGATGGGTAGCATTCATTGGGCAAAAATAACGAACCTGTCTTTGCCTTATTCATCCCCGGCCGGAATCTTGGGACGGCATGGCAATTGCAGATGATATGTTAATGGAGAAAGAAACTTGGTGGATCCTATGGAATAAAGACCATTTCTGCATCCTGTTGTAAATTTGACTCATGAAAACAATGAAAGCACTTCGAAACACCATTACCGGCCTTTGTTTGCTCGGATCGGCCCTGGCCTATTCGCAGACGGATAAGAATGTGGAATCCTCCATCAAGGATATCACCGTCTTCCTTTCAAGCGCCCAGGTAACACGCGATATCAAGACCAAAGTCGAGGCAGGGAAGACAAACCTGATTATTTCTGGCCTGTCCGCTCAACTGGATGCAAACAGCATTCAGGTTTCAGGCACAGGCAGCTTTATGATCCTTGGCACGAACCACCGTCAGAATTTTCTTCAGGATGTCAATTTGCCAAAGCCTTTGAAAGTGCTGCGAGACTCCATGGAGTACTACCAACGGATATTGACGCTTGAGCAGAACCAGAAGGAGATTCTCAATAAGGAGGAATCCATGCTGATGGCTAATCAAAAGAT
>JAEUUD010000191.1 GCA_016787625.1 Cyclobacteriaceae bacterium | reverse complement strand
ACATAACGGAGGCAGTGTCTCCCTCGAGGGCACGACGTCCTTTGGAGGAACATCAACGACCAATTTCAATAACCTCCAACTCCTCGCGACCAATACCTTGTTGCTGCCCGGTGAAGTCAACATCGCCGGCAACCTAACCTTCTTTGCAGGAAGCATCGTCAGCCACAATTCAGGCACCATCCGATTCAATGGTGCTGGTGCGCAGGATATTGATGTTCAAGGAACGCAACTTGGCAATATCGAAGTGACAAAAGGTGGCGGTGCTGTCACCTTGCTCAGCAGCCTTCCCCTTGCGCATGTACTTTCCATAACAACGGCTACCGTTTTTAATTCGAATGGCCACCTCACCGTACTTTCACAACCACTTGGCCCCGGATCATCTACAGACAATGATGCAAGCATTGCATCGCTGGCTGGCGGAGGTTCCGTAAACGGTAATGTTATCGTGCAGAGATTTATGATTGCCAAGGGTACCGGCAACCGATACATATCAACTGCTGTTGCAGGGGTTGGCTTCAGTCAATTTACCGATGACATGAACATCGGTTCGGGTTATATCCGTTACTACCGTGAGCAGAGTCCAGGCAACTTTGCCAATGGATACCTCAACGTAACATCAGCAGATGTTCCGCTGGTGGCA
This sequence comes from Cyclobacteriaceae bacterium, assembly GCA_016787625.1. GTDB lineage: Bacteria > Bacteroidota > Bacteroidia > Cytophagales > Cyclobacteriaceae > ELB16-189. Next base: position 4,044 of record JAEUUD010000191.1, on the reverse strand, counting down.
GGCAGGGGGTATCTTGTGAACATCGACAACAACGTGAATGTGCAATGGGATGTCAACGGACAGATCCATGCCGGCACGGTTAACTTCCCGGTATTCTTCACGCCTTCTGCAGCAGGTCCTTCCCATGATGGCTGGAACCTGGTTGGCAATCCATTTCCTTCACCCATCGTTTGGGACAATGGTTCCGGATGGTCCCGTTCCAATGTTGATCCAATCATTACCGTGTATGATATCAATGGTTCAGCTTTGTACACCCATAACTATATCAATGGGTCGGGATCTTTGCCCAATGGAGTCATTGCCACTGGACAGAGTTTTTGGGTACACCTCAGTGCGGCAGGATCCATGTCGGTGAATGAACCGGCTAAAGTGAACGGCGCGGGCGGCAGCTTCTTCAGGAAAGGCGGGAAGGTCGTTCCTCAAATGGAAATCAGTCTGTCTGATGGAAGTTTTACAGACCAGGCAATACTCGTTCAGGATGACAATGCTACCAACGAGTTTGATGCACTATACGACGGATACAAGCTCATGGGCGAAAGGATGAACATCTACTTTGCAGCGCATGACCGTCACCTCAACATGAACACGGTCAGGTATCTTGATCCGGAAACAAGGATTCCGCTTGAGATCCAGGTAGCTGATGCCGGCGAATTTACACTGAGTGTTTCTGGACTTGACAAGTTTCCTGAAATTGCCTCATGGTACTTCGTTGACCAGGAGGAGGGCGTCTCTATTCCTTTAGCTGACTTGAGGAGCTATAAGATCATGGTCTCCAATCCATCGAGGCCATTGACGGATAGGTTTTACTTATCATCATCACCAGAGTCTGGTGTTGCTGCAATTGGGTACCTTGTGGCATACCCCAATCCCAGCAGGGACTTTGTTACGATGGAATCAGCGGACGCCATTCTTGATGTGAAGCTTCGAAATGCATCTGGCACATTGGTTTCGGGTGTGGAGGTTCGTGACAATGTTATCGATATGAGAGCCCTGCAGAATGGGATCTACTTGCTGAGTGCACGGACAACCCGTGGTCTTATCGTAAAGAAACTGATTAAGCACTAAGACAATGAGGGTTTTATTGCTGCTTATTCTGTTCCTTTTGCCTTTGATGCTGATCGCTCAGCCTGGTCCTCCACCTCCCGACCCTGGTGATCCTGTCCCTATTACTGGGGTCGAGATCCTGCTTGTTGCCGGTGGATTATTGGGCTTAAAGAGATACAAATCCGCAAAAAAAGAGTAGCCAGGCGTTGGACATCATCAATAGACTTCGCATTCTCCCCAGGTGGATCATCATCGCGATCGACCTCAGTATTATTTCTGCTTCTACGTTCATTGGTTTCATGCTCAGGTTCAATTTTACCATGAGTGAAGCCAGAAGCTTCAACTTCTTTTACGGACTTGCTGTTTGTGTTGGTTGTGGACTGGTATCAACACTGATTACAAAGAGCTATGCCGGCATTGTACGATACACGGGGATAGAAGATGGGATCAGGATTTTGTATACATCCTTCCTTAGCCTCGTACTCAGCGCGCTGATCAACCTGGTGTTTTACTACAATTTTGAGAAGAACGTCATTCCATATTCCGTTCTACTGATCGTGTTTCTGGCATCGTTTGTTTTTCTCTTTTACTACAGACTACTGGTCAAAAGCTTTTTTGGGTTTTATCGCAACGAACTGGGAGCTAAAACCAACGTGGCGGTATTCGGAGCCGGTCAGGCCGGAATCATGACCAAGCAGGCCATCGACCAGGATCATCAAAGCACGCTGAAGGTGGCTGCATTTTTTGAAGACGACCAGGCCAAGATCGGCAAGGAGATTACCGGAACGAAGATCTACGACGCCACAACAGACTTTGAAAAAATCATTCGTCAGTTCAATATTCATGAGCTCATCATTTCTATCGAAAACCTTTCGTTTGAACGGAAGAACGAAATGGTTGACGCATGTCTGAAATATGGAATTAAAATCAGAGCCATCCCTCCGGTGCGGCAATGGGTTCGTGGTGAACTGAGCCTCAAACAAATCAAGGACATCCGAATTGAAGACCTCCTGGGTAGACCAACCATTCAACTCGAGAACAACCTGATCAAAGAGTTCTTTTTCGGCAAGTGCCTTATTGTCACAGGTGCAGCAGGATCAATTGGAAGTGAAATCAGCCGGCAACTGCTTTCATACCATCCATCGCACCTCGTGCTCATCGACCAGGCTGAATCGGCCCTTTATGACATTGAACGGGAACTGAGAAAGAGAGAAACCGATGTGGAGATCAGCGTATACGTGGCTGACATCTGCAACAAGGAACGTATGGCCAACATCTTCCGTGAACTTAAGCCAAGGGCCCTTTTTCATGCGGCAGCGTATAAACATGTTCCCCTCATGGAAAGCAACCCTGTCGAGGCGGTGATATGCAATGTGATGGGAACCAAGATTCTTGCAGACCTTTCTATTGAGCATGGCCTGGAAAAGTTCGTCATGATCTCCACCGATAAGGCGGTCAATCCAACCAGCATCATGGGATGCTCCAAACGGATTGCGGAAATCTATGTGCAGTCACTTAACAATCATAAAGAGTTGCTCGAAGTGCCCCATACCGCTTTTGTCACAACCCGTTTCGGTAACGTGCTGGGTTCAAACGGTTCTGTTGTACCGATATTCAAAAAGCAGATTGAAAACGGCGGGCCCCTGACCGTTACTCATCCGGAGATCACACGATACTTTATGACCATCCCGGAAGCTTGCAGCCTGGTGCTGGAAGCTGGCATCATGGGCAGGGGGGGTGAGATATTCATTTTCGACATGGGCAGCCCGGTAAAGATCTACGACCTCGCCAAGAAGATGATCCTCCTCTCAGGTTTGGAAATCGGCAAGGATATCGAAATCGTTTTTACAGGTCTTCGTGAAGGTGAGAAGCTGTTTGAAGAACTGCTCAGCAAGAAAGAAGACACCATTCCTACACACCACAGCAAGATTCTGAAAGCCAAGGTGGCTCAACATGCTTTGGGCGACATCAACAACTACATCGACTTGTTTGATGAACTGATCAACGACAGGAATGAGCTTAAACTGGTTGCGTTGATGAAAGAGATCGTGCCAGAATACAAGAGCAATATCTCTCGCTTCGAAGTACTCGATTAGGGATTTGACTACTTCCTCAATCCACCCCGCTTGTTGTAGCGGTAGAATGCACGCTTCTTTGATCTCAGCATTTTCTGCTGACCCGAGCTACCAAGGAAGAACTCCGAAGGGAGATAGAATTCAAGTTTCACATTGAGAAGAAAATATCCGTCGTTAGCCGTTGGATTACCGCGAACACCAGTGCCTGGATTCACCGGGTAATCTGGATCCAGTTCCCTGCGACGGTCGGACAATGCCCTGGAAAGATCACTGCTCAACGATGCAGGATCGGGATAGCGTCTGATGCTAACGTCGTCAAGGTAGTCGGTGAAGGTCATCCGGTAGCCACCTTCAATAGCGACATTGAAGTATGGACCACTCTTGATTCTTAAACCCAGACCGAAGGGGATGACGGGTTGAAAAGTACTGTAGCTGACACCTTCAGTCTTCAGAGGCTGTAATGCCACATACTCACCTTGATATTCAGCTTTGGGATTGGAGTAGATAAGTCCGATTCCTGCAAAAGCATACAGGTTGAGGTTGGGGCGTTGATAGTATCTTCTGCCGTGGGGGGTGAGGTTGATCAGCCCGGCGACATTCATTTCATAATTATTGGCGCGGAAGGAGAGGTTGCGCTCCTGACGGTCATCATTGGCCTTGGCATCGGTTCCGGCGAGCTGAAACCAGGTGATTTCGGCGCGGGCACTGATGCGATGGCTGAGGAAGACCTGAAGGCCAAGATTAAGACTTGGCCTGGCGTCGATGTAATCGCCGTCATTCTTGAGCTCTCCGAAGTAAGAGGCAGTACCTGTGCCAAATGACGCAATAATGGTCCGTTGCCTGCGCATGGCAAAGAAGCTCTGACCCGGAGCAATTTCAGGGAGACAGAGCAAGGCAAAGACACCTATGATCAGGGCACGACGCA
>JAEUUD010000190.1 GCA_016787625.1 Cyclobacteriaceae bacterium | reverse complement strand
GAATGGCAACTTGAATACTTGTCGATCTAATGGGATCTTTTGCATCCTACCTTACGCGGCTTGCCGCGGCAGCGAATCCATCTTTAACCATCTTCCTGAATTTCGTCGGAGCCAGGCGTTTCCATAGCCATGCTTTTCTGGCAAGCTTTGGAAGAATGATGTACAATTCACCTTTGCCTGCCCTGTGCAGAATTTCCTGTGCGACGTCCTTGGCCTCCAGCCCTGAGCGATCAATGAAGAATTGGGTAGTCTTTTTGACGTTTTCTCCACCACGGCAGCTCTGGGCAATATTGGTTTTGAAGTACGAAGGCTGGATGCAGGAAACCTTGATGTTAAAATCCATCAATTCACCATACAGGGTCTCGCTGATCGCCACGACGGCTGCCTTGGTCATGTTGTATGCTCCCATCGTGGGTGCACAACTGACAGCAGCAAGGCTGGCTGTATTCAGGATGTGCCCGGACCTTTGCTTCTTGAAGGCAGGTATAAAGTAGTGACACCCATAGACTACGCTCCATTGATTCACACGGGTCATCCACTCCCAGTTGTCAAGAGAGTACTCTTCAAAAGTCCCGCCATCGCCAACCCCTGCATTATTAAATAGCAAATCGATGCCTTCGGCTCTTTGAAGGAAATCCCTGGCCACCTGGGCGAACTGGTCCCTGTTGGAGACATCCAGGTTGAACCGAAGGGTTTTGGCCCCGAGGGTTTCAAATTCGTTAGCAGCAATCGTCAATTGCTCCTGGTTCATGTCGGCAACGCCAAGAAGCCAGCCATCGGCGGCCAGTTCCATGCAAAGGGCTTTGCCGAGTCCGGAGGCAGCCCCGGTGATAAATGCCCGGCGTCGGGGATGCTGAGTAGAAAGTTGATACGTCATGAGATCATGCTTTGAAATCAAATATAGCTTGGACAGACAGGATTGATGCGCTTCGCTAGAGGGTATTCGATGATACGGAGGCTACACCTCTGCGCCCCAGGTCCTTGATCACATGAATCAGTTGACCAAACCGCGGATCTTTGGAATGTCCCAGCTTCCAGCGGGCATAGATTTGCTGGGCAATCACGGCATTCTTGAATAGCCCAAACACATAGTAGAACACAGGACTGTCAACCGATCTGCCACTCAGCTCGGTATAGCGCTCAACAACTTCCTTTCGTGTAAGATTGCCAGGCAGCCACGACACGTTGAATACCCGTGCCAGATCGCCTTCACCCGGCTCAGCCCAGTACGCCAATGATGCACCGAGATCCATCCACGGATCGCCGATCGTCGCCATCTCCCAATCAAGCACACCGAGAATTTCTGGCAACCGGTCGGGGTTGAAAATGATGTTATCGTACTTGTAATCATTGTGGATCAGGCAGTGTGGTCCATCCGCTGGCTGATTCTTTTGCAACCAATTGGCCAGTTCATCCATGGTTGGAATGACATCTGTCTGAGCCGCAGCATATCGCTTGGTCCATCCATCGACCTGCCTGGTCACATAACCTGCATGCTCCGTTGGTGTCTGGCTCGATTTACTTAACTGGAATAGACCACTGCCCTGAATGTCAACACGATGAAGGTCAACCAGATTGTCAACGAGGGATTCTGATAATGCCCTCATTTGTGTTGAATCAAGTTTTATTTCCTTGATGATCGACGGACGAAGGATGAGACCCCGGATGCGCTGCATGATGTAGAATGGTGTACCCATCACATCCAGGTCTTCACAATACAGGATGGGTTGCGGCACCTTACTATAATGACTTCTCAACAACGATAGCACCTTGAATTCCCTTCCCATGTCGTGGGCCGACTTGATGGCAGCACCGAAAGGAGGTCGGCGAAGGATGAACTCGGCTTGTGCGGTTTCCACCAGGTAAGTCAGGTTGGAATAGCCTCCCGGGAATTGCTTTTGGGATACAACGGTGCCTATGCTCTTCTGAGTGGACAGAAAGGAATTAAGCTTCTCAAGGTCGAGTGCTTCACCCTGCCTGATATCGGTCGGTTGATCGATATCCATGCTACTTCTTTTTCTTCAGGTCAAGTCCGTAGTCTTTCAGCATGCTAAGCGCCATGCTTTGCTTGTGAACTTCATCAGCTCCATCATAAATCCTTGCGCCCCGTTCATGCTGGTACAAGGTTGCCAGCATCGTGCCGTCGGTAAGGCCCATGGCGCCATGTACCTGGATGGCCCGATCAAGAACACGCAGCATCATGTTGGCCGTGTAGAATTTAATTCCTGAAATCTGGTGACGTGCGGCGGCTGCACCTTGCTGATCGATGTTATGTGCTGTTCTGAGCACGAGCAGCCGGGCAGCGTCAATTTCAACCCTGCTCTCCGCGATGAAACCTTGTATGAATTGCTTCTGTCCCAGCATGACGCCTTGCTCAATCTCCCGGCTGACAGCCCTCTTACACATGAGATCGAGTGCCTTTTCAGCGATGCCAATCCATCGCATGCAATGGTGGATGCGCCCCGGCCCAAGGCGTTCCTGTGCCAGTTTGAACCCTTCACCTTCGCCGGCGATACGGTTGGTAACAGGTACGCGGCAGTTTTCAAATCTTACTTCCGAATGGCTTGCCCACAGTCCACCTTCCTCGCCAAACACGGGAATTTTTCGAACGTGGATGAAGCCTTTTGTTGCGAGTGGAACGATGATCATGCTGGCCCGCTGATGTGGAGCGGCTTCCGGATTGGTGACGGCCATGACAATGGTGAATGCGGCGCCTTCAGCGCTGGATGTAAACCATTTGTGTCCATTGATTATATAATGATCCCCATCGCGCACAGCTGTGGTCGCGAGCCTGGTAGGATCCGATCCGGCGTACTCTGGCTCCGTCATGGAAAAGCAGCTGCGGATTTGACCATTCATCAATGGATGGAGATAGGTGTTCTTCTGGTCGGCCGATCCAAATTTGCTCAGCAACTCCATGTTACCGATGTCCGGAGCCTGGCAGTTGAAACTATAGTGCCCATAGAGCGGCGCATGTGCCAGGGCCTCGCTGATCTGTCCAAACTCACACAGAGAGAGCCCCAGACCGCCTTCGGCTTTCGGGAGATGAATTCCCCAAAGGCCGCCCTTCTTTACCAGCAGGCGTTTTTCATCGAGCAAGTCAAAAGTCTCCTTGGGACTTCGGCTATGATGGCCTGCTTCCAGCGGAATCAGCTCCTTCTCGACGAAGGCCTTTACTTTGGGGAGCAAATCACGGAGCCTGTCAGTAGCAAAGATGTTTTCCATAAGTCATTCAGTTCCTTTACGGAATGCGTCGTTCATGATCAGATCGTTGTTCCTCCGTCAGCGTAGAAGAGGGTGCCCGTGCAATAGCCGGAAACATCTGACGAGAGGAAGAGCGCCAATGCGGCAATTTCTTCAACGGTGCCCATTCTTCCCATGGGTACCATTTTCATAAATCGTTTCAACATGTTCTCATCCTGCCAGATGGCCTGCGAAAATTTTGTCTTGATCAGACCTGGGCAAATGGCGTTCACACGGATGTTGTCTGGTGCCCACTCTTTGGCAAGCACTTTGGTGAGCATGTTCAAAGCAGCTTTGCTCACGGAATACATGCCGAGTCCGGGATCGGGTGTTCTGCCGGCAATAGAACTCATGTTGATGACAGAACCGCCACCCCTTTGCTTCATGATGGGATAGGCAAACTTGCAAAGTTCAAACGGCGCCTTCACATTGATTGTCATGATTTTATCGTAGGCCCAGTCTTCTGTTTGAACGGCAGGACCGTAGGCGGGATTGGCAGCGGCATTATTGACAAGAATGTCAATGCCTCCGTAATGTTCTACTGTCTTATCGATCAGCGATTTACATGTGGCAGCATCCCCGGCATTACCTGCCATGGCTGTGGCATTGCCGCCAGCCCCGTTGATCATGCTGACCACCTTATCAATTTCTTCCTGCTTTCGCGAATTGACGACCACCTTTGCGCCGTGAGCCGCCAATGTCAATGCGATGGCTTCACCAATGCCCTTGCTGGCGCCTGTTATCAGCGCAACCTTGTTCTTGAGGTCTTTCATTTGTAGAATGATTTGTACATACTCCACCAGAATCGTCAGCCGACTTCAGGAGCAGCTAAAAATATGCAGAACGGGATATAATTGCTATACATTTTTTGATAATGATCGTACCTTGGGCGAGCCAAGACATGAACATTATGAGACGACAAAGAACTTTGCTGGTTGTTGGACTGATCGCTTTACTCGCTACTGGTTGCGGACAAAAAAAGCAGGAGCTGCCGCCCTCGGGATTAGACTGGAATGCCATCGCTGATCAGATTGTACGACAAAGCAAACTCCAACCTGGTGAGAAAGTCCTTCTCGTTGCATCTCCCGGCAAGTTTGATTCTCTGGTAACCATTCTTGAAAACAAGATATCAAAGGAGGGCGCGCATTACCTGGGTGCATTCAGCGTCGATACGGTTTCTTCGCCTGAGTACTGGCGTACCGAACTTGTCAACTCTGCAAAGGGCAAATCCAGGCTTGACCTGGCTGCACACTTTGGAGAAGTAGATCTTGGCATCATGCTGCCCGGAGCCACACCAGCGCATAAAGCTTACGCGGCCATGCAGGATGTCCTCAACATGGGCAAAGGGCGTACGATTCACTTTCATTGGACGGGTGCTTATGACTTGTCCGGCCAGCCGATCGAACTCACGTCAGCCATGGACAAATTCTATCAGTCGGTATTGATCAATACCAACTATGATTCACTGCAG
>JAEUUD010000018.1 GCA_016787625.1 Cyclobacteriaceae bacterium | reverse complement strand
CAAACGGTCCCGAAACACTCTTTCTCAGGGCTGAGTTAAATCTTCAAAGAGGTTTCAACCTGCTCAACCTTGGTCAGGAACTCAATGCTGTGCTGGCCATCCGACAGGCATACCAACTCACACAGGAATGCATCAAGAAATACCCTTCATTCATTCCGATCAGGAAAACACATGGCGTATTGCAAGTCATGGTTGGATCTGTCCCTGACAAATACCAATGGTTCATGAGCCTTCTCGGAATGAAAGGATCCGTTCGCACCGGCCAGAAGAGCCTTGAAGAACTTCGTCAGTCAAATTCTTCCCTCAACATGGAAGCCTCGATCCTGTTCTTCACGATCAAGGGCTTTCTTAACCAGCAATTCAATGAGGCCGCCAATGGTTTTCAGGAATTGCTGGCTGCAGAACCAGATAGCAGGCTCCTCCTTTTCCTGGGCATCAATATGCTGATGAAGGACTCACAAAGTGAGGCAGCATTTGAACTCATGAAGACATTGGATAAGCACCCCAGCGGATTGCAAATGGCTTATGTCGAGTATCTGCGCGGAGAAGCATTGCTCCATAAGGGCGACTACACGGCCGCCATTCAATCGTATCAGAAATTCATCAAAGGCTATCGCAGCCTGAGTTTCAAGAAAGATGCCTATTACAAAATGGCCTTGTGCTATCATCTTATGGGTGACCCGGTCAATGCCAGGAAAAATTTCGAAACAGCCAAAACCACCGGCAAAACCTCAGCCGATCCTGACAAGTATGCTGCGGCGATGCTGGCCGATGACCAGCTTCCTAATCCCAAAATCCTGAAAATCAGGTTCTTTACTGATGGAGGATACTACAAGGATGCACGTGAAGTGGTAAAAACTGTAACACCCGCTGACCTGACCAACCCTAAGGATGCCGCCGAGTTCGCCTATAGAAAAGGAAGGCTCGCACATAAAACACAGGACCTTGTCGCAGCTAAATCTCTCTATCTCCAAACCATTGAAAAGACGGGCGACGAGCCATGGTACTTTGCTCCCAACGCCGCCTTACAACTTGGGTACATTTCCCAGGCTCAGGGTGATGTGGCTTCAGCAAAGAAATACTACGAAAAAGCGTTGAGCTACCGCCGCTATGAATATAAAAACGGCATCGACAGCAAAGCTAAGTATGCCCTAGGTCAATTGGGAAAATAGTATCTAATTCTTAATGGGAACTGAGGTTCCTTTCTTTGCTGCACTCAATCCAATCAAATGGTCCCGGTTGTTGTGCAACTCTATGGTGAAATGCAATCCGGAATAATGGAGTTTGTACAAGCACAGGTTTTCATGCTCAAACATATCCATCGCTCTTAGCGGATAATTGAGCAGCTGACAAAGCAAGATACGCATGGCCCTGCCGTGCATGCACACCAGCACGTTCTTGTCTTCTGGTCTTGACTGAAGTTTTGCAATGAATTGACGCTGACGGGTAGCTACTTCATCAGGGCTCTCTCCTCCTTCAATACGGATATCCGTCTTGCCAAGCTGCCACTGCTTCAACATCATGTGATAGTAAGCATCTTCCTCCGGTGTAATTGGCTGACCTTCCTTTGAACCCCAACTGATCTCATTGAGAGCTTCCAGGTGTTCGCAGGGCAACCCGTCAGCCACAAATGAAGCAACAGATTCCTGGCTCCTCTTCAACCTGGAGGTGTATACCCTGTCAAAGGAAACACTCCGGTAAGCATGATAAAACGCCACCGCTTGCTGCCTTCCTGTCTCATTTAATGATGCATCAACCCCGCTACCCTGAACAATTCCTTGCAGGTTGTAGTCGGTCTGGCCATGACGCACCAGGTATATTTTTTGTGAGATCAATTTCATCTAATTTGGTCGCGCCATCCTGTTAATGGCCGCAAAGATAAAAAATTACGTGACCGCGCATAAACCAAGCAAATGGCGAATCCTATCATAAATCCATCAGTCACAGTAGACGCTCTCAATGCCATAAGTCGCAATACCCTTGTCGAACATCTGGGTATTGTCGTCACCAAAATTGGACCTACGACCATCGAGGCTACGATGCCAGTCGATCGGCGTACACACCAACCCTATGGACTGCTTCACGGAGGCGCCTCTGTAGCACTGGCTGAGACCCTCGGCAGTCTTGCCGCGCATTGTACGCTTCAGGATGACAACAAGTACTGTGTCGGACTTGAAATCAATGCCAATCACATCAAGAGCGTTACCTCCGGATTAGTTACGGGGATCGCTTCTCCAATTCACGTCGGTTCACGCACGCAGGTTTGGGAAATCCGGATTACCAATGAAAAGAAAGACCTGGTCTGCGTCAGCAGGATCACCATGGCCATCATCGACAAGCGTTAGCATGAAGGAGATTTCCACTGACCTTGCAGGAACAATGACCGACGCATTGCTTAGAAAAGCGGTGTCATATTGCCATCAAAACGGTCTCTCGTTTGCCCTTTGGAAGCTCCCGTCACAATCAACTTATACATTTGCTGCAAGCCATGAGCCGAGGCTCATTCACGACATCAATCTGGAAGATAAGGCCACCGGCTTCATCTTCGCCCCTTTCGATCAGGGTCAAAAAAAGGTCTTCCTCCCTGCTGATCATCTCTTTTCAATAGACGGTAATCAGATCAATACCCTGGCAGGCAATCTTCCTGAATTACTCAGTGCTGTCCCGAGAATCGAGCGTTCACAAAAAATTCCTTACTACACACGGAAGGCTGGATCACCTTCGGCAACCTCAGATAGTCAATCATTCAAAAAACTTGTCTCCATGTGCCGCGATGCCATACACAGCGGCCAGCTTGAGAAAATCGTTCCTTCACGGAGCAAGACGATAGAGATTCCTGCCGACTTCGACCTTTCTTCGACATGCCTGGGCCTTGGGAAACGATACCCATCTGCCATGGTATCCGTTTTCTCAAGTCCATCAACAGGCACATGGCTTGGCGCGACACCCGAGATGCTTGTCCGTGTCGATGCACAACAGCACTTTCATACCGTGGCGGTAGCCGGGACTCAGCCGTTTGTGCCTGGAACAGATATCAAGCAAATTCTATGGACGCAAAAAGAGATTGAAGAACAGGCGCTTGTCGAACGATACGTGATCAGTTGTTTCAAAAAAATTCGTCTGCGTGAATTTGAAGAGCACGGACCCAAAACAGTCGTCGCTGGCAACTTGGTGCATCTAAAAACTGAATTTGAAGTTGATATGGTGGCAACCCGGTATCCTCAACTCGGCTCGGTAATGCTGCAGCTGCTGCACCCGACATCTGCTGTCTGCGGGATGCCTCTCGAACCAAGCATTGCCTTCCTCAAGGAGCACGAAGGATATGAGCGGGAATTCTACAGCGGGTTTCTCGGCCCATCGAATATTCACAATGAAACCAGTTTGTTTGTCAACTTGCGATGCACACAACTCCTGGGAGACCACGCCTTGCTTTACGCAGGCGCTGGCGTTCTCGCCGACTCTGATCCTGAAAAAGAATGGCTGGAGACGGAACTGAAAATGAATACGCTGCTTGACGTCATTAGGCGTTAACTTCCTTCAGCACTACCTTCGCACAGTGAGTTCAGAAGTCCCTTATCAAATAGCAGAGCTTTGTGCCGACCGGGGCATCACCGATGTCATCATTTGTCCTGGTTCACGCAGCGCCCCCCTTGCACTTGCGTTCCTTCGCAGCAAAAGATTCACCTGCCGCACCTTCAGTGACGAGAGAAGTGCCGCCTTCGTCGCGGTAGGAATGGCTCAACAAACCAGCAGAACAGTCGTCCTCATTTGTACGTCGGGATCTGCCGGGTACAATTTCGCCCCGGCTGTTGCGGAAGCATTCTACCAACAGATTCCACTCCTGGTACTTACGGCCGACCGCCCCAGGGAATGGGTTGACCAACTCGATGGACAGACCATTCGCCAGTCAAACTTGTACGGGAGCCATGTAAAAAAATCCATTGACATACCCCAGGGCGATGGGCATCCTGACACGTCATGGTTCTCCAACCGTAGTGTCAATGAGGCCATCTCCCTCGCTGATGCCATGCCGCGAGGACCCGTGCACATCAACATTCCATTTCGCGAGCCACTATACCCTTCGAAGGAGAGTACAAACAACGGCGGCAGTCACTCTGTAAGAACCATCATTCCCATCTCATCCAATCGGATTCTTGATGAAACCCAATGGGAAACTCTTGTAAAGACCATCAGCCAATTCAGAAAAATTCTTGTCGTCCCAGGCCAATATGAGGATCCAGGCCTTGTTCAAGTCATCCAGTCATTCCAGCGATCTCACCCGTGGGCATTTGCCGGAGACATTCTCAGCAATTTTCATTCCCTGCAATTTTATTGTCGTCGCGCAGATACTTACCTCGGTCAATTGTCAGAAGAAGACCTGGCTTCGCTGCAACCAGAATTGCTGATCACCTTCGGAAAGTCACTCGTCGCCAAGAACCTGAAACTTTTCCTTAGAAAAAATCCAGCTGTCGCTCATTGGCACATACACGAAGAAGGTGTGCCTGCCGACACTTTTCAATCGCTTACCATCAGCATCAATACAAGTCCGAGGTACTTTTTCGAGGAACTTGCAAAAAGGCTTAAAACGCCTGTATCAGGTACTTATGCAGATGTGTGGAGTCGGTACGAAAGCAAAGCTGAAGGTGCCGTCACGTCCTTTTTTAGAGACCATCATGATGGTGAATTCGCCTTCCTTCAAAAGGTGATGAGCAGCCTTCCTGATTCATGTAACCTCCACCTGGCAAACAGCATGAGTGTTCGATATGCCAACCACATTGGCCTGATGAGTCAGCAGAAAGGAATCAGGGTGTTCTCCAATCGTGGAACAAGTGGCATTGATGGCTGTACAAGCACGGCCCTGGGCCATGCCCTTGCCTCTTCTGCACCTAACGTATTGATTACAGGCGACCAGGCATTTTTCTATGACCGAAACGCCTTCTGGCACAACTACCTCGTGCCGAATCTTTTTGTTGTCGTGCTTAATAATCATGGAGGAATCATATTCAACATGATCGACGGGCCCGCCGGGTTGCCGGAAGCAGAAGAATTCTTCGTGACGCGTCAAGCCCTGAATGCCAAACCATTGGCCACAGAGTTCGGCCTTGCCTACTTTGATGGAGCCAAAGCATCGCTTCAAGAATTCTTCAAAGCAGAACGTCAAGCGAAAATCCTTGAGTTCGAAACAACTCAGAAACTCAATACTTCTATTTTTGAAGCATTTAGGAAACATATCAAGAAGACCTATGAAGCTTAACTACGCCTGGGAACCTATCCGAGAGTTCAAGGAAATTCTCTTCCATAAATACCAGGGCATTGCCCGCATCAGCATCAATCGGCCGGAGGTGCATAATGCCTTCACCCCGTTGACGGTTCAGGAAATGATCGAAGCCATGCAACATTGCCGCGAAGATGTCAGCATCGGTGTCGTTATACTCACTGGTGAAGGAGGAAAAGCATTCTGCAGCGGCGGCGATCAATCTGTGCGTGGTCACGGCGGCTACGTTGGCACCGATACCGTTCCGCGACTCAACGTACTCGACCTTCAGAAATTAATACGGTCCATCCCCAAGCCCGTCATCGCCGCTGTAGCAGGTTGGGCCATCGGTGGAGGCCACGTACTGCATGTTGTCTGTGATCTCACTATTGCTGCGGACAATGCAAGGTTCGGACAGACGGGCCCCAAAGTGGGAAGTTTCGACGGTGGATTTGGATCTTCGTATCTCGCTCGTATCGTCGGTCAAAAAAAGGCACGCGAAATCTGGTACCTCTGCGACCAATATGACGCAGCGGATGCAAGGGACATGGGGCTCGTCAATAAAGTAGTCCCTTTGGAAAAACTGGAGGAGACTTATGTGTCATGGGCAAACAAAATTTTAAAGAAAAGTCCACTTGCCATCCGTATGCTCAAGTCAGCATTCAACGCTGAACTGGATGGGCAAGCAGGAATTCAGGAATTGGCTGGCAATGCCACCCTACTCTATTACCTCAGTGAGGAAGCCAAGGAGGGTAAGAATGCATTCATGGAAAGACGTGACCCTGATTTCTCAAAATTTCCAAAATTCCCCTAATCTGAATCTGATCATTCATCATCCATGGTACGTGTTCAGGCAGGCGGTACCTGGCTAAGCCAGAACGACATCCTCCAGGATAGCCTGGATCGATTCAATTCCTTCGAGCGTCATGCGATCGGTATTATTCGTCAATGGTACGCCGGTCAGCAAACATTTGTCTTTAAAACGTCAGGATCAACCGGTCCTTCCAAAGAGTTGGTTTTTCAACGCCGCCAAGTGGAAAGCAGTACCCAACTTTCAATAAACGCCTTCCAACTCAAACCCGGGCAGAAGTCGCTGATTTGTCTCGACACGCACTTTGTTGCCGGAACGATGATGATATTGAGAAGCTTGATTGCCGGAATGGACATAATTATTGAGGCGCCTTCATCCAAGCCCAAAGCAAATCAACACATCGATTTCGTCGCCCTTGTACCGCTTCAGGTGGCAACCCTGCTCAATGAATCCAAAGATGCATTGGATGCTTTCTCTACCGTGATCATTGGCGGTGGCCCACTCGCTGAAGAGACAGTTACTTTGCTTCAGTCTTCAAAGGCCCGTTGCTTCGCAACATATGGAATGACAGAAACATTGACACATATTGCCTTAAGGCCTTTGAATGGTATCGAAAAAACAGATGCATTCAGGTTTCTTCCGGGCATTACAGGGTTCCCCGATAGCCGGGGGTGCCTCGTCATTCATGCACCTCATCTGGGAAATCCGGTCGTAACAAACGATGTTGTTGAATTTACAGCCACATCATTATTCCGTGTTATAGGCAGGATCGATGATGTAATCAATTCAGGAGGCATCAAGATTCATCCCACCATGCTGGAAGAAAAAATCCGTCCCATTCTTGTGTCGATGGATATTGCCAGCCGGAACATGATTGGCAAAGAGCAAGATGCTTTACTCGGTGAGAGCGTTTGTCTGATTCTTGAAGGGACTCCACTGACACCATCGACCGAGCGGATGTTAATGGAAAGGATGCGAAGGGAACTACCCAGATTCGAGGCCCCAAAAAGGATTTGTTATCTCTCAAGCTTTCCGCTGACTGAGACTCAGAAGGTCGATCGAAAGGCGACAATGATGCTGGCGATTGGAAAAAAATAAAAACCTCCCATCCCTCCGTTCAAGGAGAGACAGGTAGGTTTTTCAGCTAAGAAAAATTCTTGGGGTTGCCTCCGGATTTCAATGATTGAATCTCCTTCTTCAGATTCATAACCATACCCGCCAATTCCTCCACAGAGAGGTCACCCTTTGATTGAGCATCCGGAAAGTCAACACTGATGTAAGCTTTTGCATTCCACACTTCGATGACATCCGAGCCATCGATCTGATATGGAGAAAATTGCCTGTTGTCTGATACGAGAAAGAGTTTCCCGGATTCCTCCAGGTAGTTAAATATCCTTTTAAAGACGATCCCTTCTTTTTGGGTCACCAGAATATACGGCTTGCCGTTCTTGATGCTATTCATATTCTCCACCCATTCGCCGATCACGATGGTTCCCGGCAAAATGGGAAGCATGGAGTCTCCGGAAATTTCAAATGCGCGATAGGTTCCCTGCTTGAGTATAGGAAGCTTAAACCTGGGCAGCTCCTTGATATACTCGGGATCTGCATAACCATTGAGATACCCGGCAGCCGCACGAACAGGAACAAGCTCTATGTTATTTCGTCCGTGCTCATCCACAGAAACAACGACAACATCTTTTGAGTGAAGGGATTTCTTCTCGTATTCCTTCATCTGACTAATGTCACGACCGATCATGACATCGACAGACAGTCCTCCCATGGCGGCCATCTTCTGGAGCAACTCAAGTCTTGGCTCTGCCCTTCCCTCTTCATAAGCCCCAACCAGTGACCGCTTGATAGCAAGCTGCTGGGCAAACTGGTCCTGCGTAAGTCCAAGTTGCTTGCGCAAAAACCGGATGTTCTCGTTGATCTTAACCATACATTATTTGGCAAAAAGTAAAATCCTTCCCGAGTGAACATTGCGTGAATGAAGCGAGAGGAGATTTCTCTGGAAGTATGAGTCACGGTTTTGCATGGCAAGCACGTGCCTTCTTATTTTCTCAATCACTTCCGAGACGAGTGACTCCTTGTCCGCCAGCAAATAGCCGTAACAAGGCTGGTCAAAACCATCAGCAAAAAAATTGACTTGAAACCTTCCGGAAGAAAGCCGTCGGCTGGTGAGTTTTAGATTCATGACTAAATATTTTAGTCAAACTAAGCAGGTTTGATTTAAAGAAGCAAGTAAAAAGCTAATTTATTTAGCTTTCTTCAGTGAAATCCCAAGTTTCTTGGGGATTGTATGTCAAATGGCCCTTTTTGACTTCAAGAGGTGAAGGAATATTATCCTTGAAAATCGTTCCCGTTCCTAAGCCCTGTGGCAATGGCAGAGGATAATTGGCCGTAAACTGAGCAATCGCATTAAGTCCCACGTTGCTCTCCATCGATGATGTTACCCACCACCCAATCTTTCTCTGGTCTGCCAGGGAAATCCACTCGGCACAACCGTGAAGGCCGCCGTGCAAAGTGGGCTTCAACACGAGGAATTGTGGCTTCACCTTATCCAGCAGCTCTTCCTTCCCGGATTTGGAGCTAATCCCCGTCAATTCCTCATCAAGGGCTATCGGGATCGGCGTTTTACTGCATACTTCAGCCAATACAGCGGAACCTGCCTTCAACGGCTGCTCAATAGAGTGAATATCGTACTGGGAGAGGTCCATGAGCTTATACATCACCTGATCTGGCTTAAAAGCTCCGTTGGCATCCAGCCGAATGGTAATCTGGTCCCTGAAGTACTTCCGGCGGATGAATTGCAGGATATCCAGCTCCTTTTCGAAGTTTAACCCCCCGATCTTCAGTTTGATACACGTGAAACCTTCTTCAATCTTGATGCTAACCTGCTGAAGCATCACATCCATACCCCCCATCCAGACTAACCCATTGATTGGCAATGGCTTACCTGTAACAAACCCGTTATCAAACAGCATTCGGCGACCACCATTGCTAAAGTCTAAAAGGGCTGCTTCTGCTGCGAAAATGACGGAAGGGGAAAGTGCAAGTCCCTTGAGTTCCTGGTGAATTCCCTCCAGGGTCGCAGGCCCTTTTCTCAGGGAACTCTCCGATAGCCTGGCAACGACTTCCTTCAACTGCCTGTCAATGTCTACGGGTTTCTCTGCACTGAGACCAGTAACGGGGGCTGCTTCGCCGATCCCAAATACTTCTGGATCGGAACTGTCCCAAACCTTCAGGAACCAACTATCCCTTTGCTTGACCGAACCACGGGATGTGCGGGCGTTGAACGAAAAGTGAAATGTCCTCTTATGAAATGAAGCCTGTAGTGCCATCTTACTTACGAATATGGGATTGATGTACGGCAATTACAATGGCACCCCTATTTTTGAATATGGCCTCCGAAATCCCTCCCATTAACATCCGCGATTATCAATATGAACTGCCTCAACATCGGATCGCGGACTTTCCGCTGGAGAACAGGGATCGGTCAAAACTCCTTGTATACAGGAACGGAGAAGTCCGCCATGGATCATTCATTCAATTACCTGATAATCTGCCAGATAAGTCTATCCTCTTCTTTAACAACACGAAAGTAATCCATGCCCGGATCCTGTTCCGTAAGGAGACCGGGGCTGGCATAGAAATCTTCCTCCTGCATCCTGCCGGCCCACATGAACACATGGAAGCATCCATGAAGGCCACCGGACAAGCCGTATGGTTGTGTACAGTGGGCAACATGAAGCGGTGGCTGGAAGGTGGGTTGACAAAGAACATGGGTGACGTCTCTTTAAAAGTTGAATGGAAGGATCGCAAGCTTGGAACCATCACGTTCTCATGGACGCCGGCAGCTCTTTCTTTTGAACAAGTGGTCAACCTTGCCGGAGAGGTACCCCTTCCTCCTTACATCAAGCGGGAAGCCGATGCAACGGATGAGGACCGGTATCAGACCGTCTACTCGAGATACGCAGGAGCTGTAGCAGCGCCAACGGCAGGCCTCCATTTTACACCGGATACGATGGATCGGATAGAGAAACTTGGTCATTCAATCGACTATGTTACCCTCCATGTCAGTGCCGGGACTTTCCTTCCGGTGAAGGCAGAAAATGCGGCTGATCATCTCATGCACGAGGAGGAAATAATCATTTATAAAAGCAACATTATCAATATGTTACATGGCATCCGTCCTGTTGTTGCCGTTGGCACAACTGCCCTCCGTACCCTTGAGAGTATCTACTGGTATGGGGTCTTGCTTCATCAGAATCCCGATGCCCCTTTCGTGATTTCTCAGTACTTGCCCTATCAGTCCGATGGACCCTTGCCATCCAGGGAGGAATCGCTGCAGAAAGTACTTGATCGGATGACTGCGGAGGGCAAGGAAAGCCTGACAGGTTCCACCTCCATCTTTGTCATGCCAGGATACCGGATGAAAATCGTCAACGGTTTGATCACCAACTTTCATCAGCCAGGCTCAACACTCCTTTTACTCGTGAGTGCCTTGATTGGCTCAGGGTGGAAAAGGGTTTATCAGGAGGCGCTCGATAACGGATACAGGTTCCTGAGTTATGGCGACAGCTCCCTGCTGCTTCCCTAATGGATTGATTTCCTGAATCTTCCAATTTGACAGCCCAAAGGTGCCCTTGACACGGTCAACCGAAACCAGACAAACGGCCAAGGTCTTGTTTATCATTTTTGGCTAACTGACTACTAACCAGAGGTTAATTCAAGAGGGCTGAAATTGATTGATAAATAGGTTTTTTCGATGAATTGTCAGATATTGACATGTTGAAAGAACTAAACCTGAACGGATGAATGAGAGGTTGACAAAACTCCTCGGAGTCGAGCCAAATGAAACGGGCCCTGTATCCCTTCTTTTGGCACTCAGTTTCTTGATGGGATTGTTTCTGGCAACCGTTGCGGTGGCTGCCCAGACCTTCTTTTTGAGTGATCCTACCATCTCGGAAAAAACCGACCTCCCTGTTGCCCTTGTGATTGGTGGCGGGTTTGGTTTTATCGCCACAGGGTTGTTCAATATTCTTCAAGGACGCATTCCATTTCGCTACCTGGCGGTCTTCTTTTTGCTCCTCATCATTGCATCAACAGCAGTCCTCGAGTTTGGTGACAATTATCCTGAGATCATCAGCCCACGTAACCTCTATTACGTTGGCTTTGCGCTGATTCTTCCATTCACTTTTGTAACCAACCTTGTTTTCTGGGGATCATTCAACCGGATCTTTACACTCAGACAGCAGAAGCTCGTGGTGGGAAGTGTTGACATCGGGATGGATATCGCCCAGATCATTGCCTTCTTCACCATCCCAATCATGCTTCAGTTTGGATTGGAAACGAAATCGCTGTTTACTATCGGACTGTTTAGTATTGTCGGCTTTCTCGTTCTCTTTATCGTTCTTTCCAACCGGTACCTCAGCGTGGCCGCAAAAACACCACAGGCTGGCATGCTGAATGAAAAAGAGCACAAGAAACTGAATCTGTTCCGCTTGCTCCGCTTCAGATACTTTGCCCTCCTTTCCGCGTTTATCATTGTATCATTTGCAGCCCTTCGGTTTATAGACTATTCGTTCCTGAACATCACCAACACCATGTTCAGCGACAACATCGAAGGTCTTCCTAAGTTCCTCAGTTATTTCGAAGCAACGGTCGTGATTACCGGCTTCATGTTCGGGTTGTTTGTTACTGACCGGATTCAACAGGAGTACGGTCTTCGTGTTTCCCTCATCATCAACCCCCTCCTGCTGATCATCTTTACAGGCGCCGCCCTTGGCCTTGGATTTTTCTTTGGCTATGAAGGCGGCACAGAATCCGTCGTGTTCTTCTTTATCGCGATCGCGATGAGCAAGCTGTTTGTCAATTCATTGCGCGATGCGCTCGATACGCCTGTGTTCAAGTATTACTATGTGCCCATCGAAAAGTCCATCAAGCTTGATGCACAAACCAAGATTGAAGGTGTCGTTACTGCAGCCGCTACGATGGTGGCCGGGGGATTGATCGTGTTGATCAACATGTTTGACTTCTTCAACCTCTTGTCTGTCACGCTGTTTACTCTTCCGCTGCTTGGTTTATGGTACCTGATCACCAACCGGATGTACAGCGGCTACCGCGATACACTTCAAGGTTCATTGCAAAAGAACCGCGAGTCTGTTCAGGGTCACGTGGTACGGGAATTTACCCTCAATAGCGTATTGGAAAAAGAAGTGAACAGCACCGCTGAAGAGAAGGTCATCTACGGTCTCAAGTTGATGGAGAAACTGGAGCCTGCACTTTTTGAAGCATCTGTCCTTAAGCTCGCGTCCAGTGATTTGAGAAAGGTGAAGAAGTTTGCCGAAGACAAGATCGAGGAACTCGGATTGAATCTTGAGGGGACGGATACAGAAATTACCGGCCTTGCAAGACAAGCGGCAGGAGCTGCCGAGGACAGCGACCTGATGTCCATCAGCCCCGAAAAACTATTGAAGCTTGGAAAGTCGGTAAAGCAATCCGACAGAATGCTTGCAGCCAAACTGCTGCGGAAGATGACGACGCAGAAAACCATCTTCATTCTCCTGGAGTTGCTTCGCGATGCAGATCCAAAAGTTCGCAACGAGGCCATTCTCACAGCGAGAAAGGTTAAGCGCCCTGAATCGTGGCCGGTACTGATTGACATGTTGTCGTCTCCGATGTACAGCAATCAATCAACCGCTGCCCTGAAAGAGTCCGGCACCGCCGCGCTGCAGGTTCTTGATACAGCCTTCTACAAATCTGGACAGACCGATCAGGTCATGTTGAAAATTGTTCAGATCATCGGAAACATCGGAGGTGAAGAAGCATGGCAGTTGCTCTGGAAAAAATCTGACTATCCGGATAAGCGCATTGTGAAGCAGATCTTCTACTCCCTGCGATTCACCAACTACAATGCTAAGGGACGCGAGCGCCGCCAGGTCATGGACTTGCTCGATACGGAAGTTGGCAAAACGTTGTGGAACCTCAATGCACAGGAAGAACTTCCTGATGAACAGCATTTTTCTTTCCTCAAGCAGGCACTTCGTGAAGAACTCCGCGACAACTACGATCAGATTTCGCTGCTGATGTCCATCTTGTATGACCCCCAGTCAGTACAACTGGTTCGGGAAAACGTAGAAACCGGCACAGCCGATGGTATTGCCTACGCGATGGAGCTTCTGGATCTCTTCGTTGACCAGGAAGTCAAGCCTCGCCTCTTCCCCATTTTCGATGACTTGTCACCGAAAGAGAAAATGAACAGGCTGCAGGTATACTTCCCCCGCGAAACCTATAATCCGGTTCAGGTAGTTAACTACATCCTGAACCGTGACTTTAACCTCAACAACCGGTGGACGAAAATGTGTGCCGTCTACGCATCAGCATTTATTCCCGAATTCCGGGTAAGCCGCGGGCTCATCGGCCAGATGTTCAACCCTGACAGGCTGCTCCAGGAAACGGCCGCATGGGTGATCTTCAATAAAGACAAAGCACAATACAAGGTTATTGCCGACCGTCTTCCTTTACGGGACAAGAAATTCCTTGATACCGCGATAGAAAGCAATCAATTGCTCGATGGCCTTGAGGATGGATTTTTCCTCGGGATTGAAATGGTCATGTTCATAAAGGCTTTGCCTGTATTTGAAGGTATCCCGGGCTCCATCCTTAGCGACCTTGCCGACAAGATCATTCCTGTTGACCTGAGGCCTCAGGACAAGATATTGTTTACCAACCCTGACGAAAACAGGCCCATCCTTATTTGCGCGGTTGGAACTGTAAAACTCCGTGAAGGAAGTAATGAGGTCAGTGTAATGAAAAAAGGAGATGTTTTTGGAGACCTCTTTCAGGAAGGCCCCTCCGTCAAGATTACGGAAGTCGAAGCGATTGAGAGAACGGTTGTCTTCAGGATTAACCTGCCGGACTTCTATTTTGTCATGGCGAAACACCACGACCTCGTGCAGGGCCTTGTAAGAAACGTCACCACAAAATCTGGAAAAGTAACTGTGTAGCGATCAAACTAAAGTAGACTCACCATGGCGTATGATATTGATGTACTGATCACCTTTTCCGATAAGGACAATGAGATCGGAAAGAAAAATGAGATCGGCTGGGTAACCCAGTTCAAGAAGTTTCTGGACATGATGTTGCTTCAGGTGCTTGGTGAACAAACCAATATTGTACTGAAGTCTGAGCACGAGGACTACGTTGCGTCAAGCATGAACAACGCTGCCGTGCTGGTCACGATTCTGTCAAAGGAATTTGCGCAGTCTGGAAGATGCCTGGATACCGTTGAATCATTTTATAAAGCAACCGCCGGTGCCAAGATCGAGCGTGTTTTCAAAGTGATGAAATCACCGCTTACGTCACAGGAACAGCCTCCTCGCCTTCGCGATTTGCTGAGCTATGATATGTATCAGCTTGACAACGAAACAGGTCAAATGAAGGAGTATACAGACTTCTTCAGCCTGGAAGCTGAAAAACAATACTGGATGAAAATGGTGGATCTTGTTTATGATATCCACGAAGCACTCATCATCCTGAAAGGACAGACAAAGGCAGAAGTCAAGAACATATTCAAGCGCAAAACCATCTACCTGGCGGAAACAGGTCATGATCTCTCTATTCAGCGTAACATCATCCGGCGCGAACTTCAGCGTCATGGGTATGTCGTACTGCCAAACCAGATTCTCCCGATGCGCAATGATGACCTGGAGCGCATTGTTCGGAAAGACCTTGAAGAGTGTAGTTTGTCTGTACACCTGATCGGAAGTGCATATGGAGAAATTCCAGAAGGATCAGAAAGATCAGTGCTTGATATTCAGAATAAACTCGCTGCAGACCATGCTGTGCTTAAACGGTCAAAGAAGGAAGAGTTCTCCAGATTGATCTGGATTGCACCTAACCTGCGCAATGCCAGTGAGAAGCAGAAGGCATTTATCGAATCGTTGCGTCGTGACATTGAAGCTCAGGAAGGCGCTGAGATACTCCAGAATCCTCTTGAGGATTTCAAGAACATCATGCGTGAAGAGTTGATCGCGTCGCAAAACAAGATGACCGAACAACCCTCATCCGGCAAGACAATTTACCTCGTACATGACAAGATCGATCATCAGCAAGTACTGCCGCTGGTCGAGGTGATTCAGAAATCAGGATTCAATGTGGTGTTCCCTGCCTTTGAAGGCGACCTCATGGAAGTTCGCAGGAAGCACATTGAAAACCTTCGTCAGTTTGACGGCGCCATCATTTACAAAGGCAAGGTGAACGACCAATGGGTACGCATGAAGGTCCTCGACTTACTGAAGGCACCAGGCTTTGGTCGCAATAAACCCATCCAGGGCAAAGCGATCGTCAGCGCGGCGAGCCTTGACAACTACAAGAACCAAAACGTCACCCTCATCAGTGGCGACAGCAATAAATCACTAGACTCTATTAAGAACTTTTTACAAGACTTTAAATCCTGATGTCTATGGCAAAGCAAGTTGACGAAAAACCCCAGTCACCGCAGCAAGTAGGCGTTGCAAACCCGTTCCCCGGGTTAAGACCATTCAAAATTGAGGAAAGCCATTTGTTCTTCGGCCGTGAGGGCCAGAGCGATGAAGTGCTCCTCAAAATGTCGAAGAGCAGATTCGTCGGCGTTATCGGTCCTTCGGGAAGCGGTAAATCATCGTTTATCTATTGCGGCGTGTTGCCCATCCTCTATGGTGGCTTCCTAACCGATACAAGTCCCAACTGGGAAGTGATTGTAACACGTCCGGGTGCCAACCCGATCGATAACCTTGCGGAATCACTCCTTGGAGCAAGCAAGGAATATAAAGAAGCCGACACCGAAGACAAGAAAATCAAGCGAACGATCGTATCGACCCTGCTTCGAAGCAGCTCTCTTGGTTTGGTTGAAGCTATTCAACAGTCACGGCGGTCTGAAGACATCAACTACCTCATCCTCGTTGACCAGTTTGAGGAATTGTTCCGCTTCAAAGACAGCACGGACCCTAACTCTGTGAATGAGACCCTGGGGTTTGTCAACATGTTGATGGAGGCCGTCAACTACGAGGACTCTCCGATTTATGTGGCCATCACCATGCGTTCGGACTTCATAGGCGATTGTGCACAGTTCCCTGAACTAACAAGAAAAATCAACGACAGTCACTACCTCATCCCGCAAATGACCCGCGATCAAAAGCGCCGGGCCATTGAAGGACCTGTTGCAGTAGGTGGTGCCAAGATTGCTCCTCGCCTTACCCAGCAATTGCTGAATGACCTGGGTGACAACCCGGACCAGCTGCCTATCCTTCAGCACGCCCTTATGCGTACCTGGAGCTATTGGGCAAGGTTTAAAGATTACGATGATGAACCTGTAGATCTCAAGCATTACGAGGCCATCGGTACCATGAAGGAGGCTCTCTCCCTCCACGCCAATGAAGCCTACGATGAATTGGATGAAGAACAGCAGCGTATTGCTGAAATCATGTTCAAGGCGATCACCGAAAAACGCGGTGAAAACTTTGGTATACGCCGTCCTACCCGACTGAACGAAATCGCTGCCATCGCAGGCGTCTCAGAAGGTGATGTAGGCGCCGTCATTGATAAATTCCGTGAGCCAGGCCGTTCTCTCGTAACACCGGCTCATGGTGTTCCTCTCGGACCTAAATCCATGGTGGATATTTCCCACGAAAGTTTGATGCGTATCTGGGTACGCCTCAAAAACTGGGTAGATGATGAGGCCGATGCCGTGCAGATGTACTTACGTCTTGCCGAGGCGGCCACACAGTATCAGGTGGGCAAGGCTGGCCTCTGGAGACCACCGGATTTGCAGCTTGCGTTGAACTGGCAGGCAAAGCACCGTCCTACACTCGTTTGGGGTCAACGATACAACCCTGCGTTCGAGCGGACCATGATCTTCCTGGAGTACTCCAAGAAAGAATGGGACACCGAACAACGGATTAAGGAACTTGAACAAAAGCGACGCCTGCAGCGCGCCAGAACAACCGCAACGGTGTTTGGTGTGCTTGCGATCATCGCCCTCATCGCCCTCGTCTACGCCTTCGTTCAACAGGTGAAGGCTACCAAGAGTGCGGAGGAAGCCATTCAGCAACGTGAGTTGGCCGAAGTCGCTCGTGCGGAAGCTGTCAAGAACGCTGAAGAAGCAAGAAGGCAGGAAGCGTTGGCGAAAGAAGCCGAAGCTGCCGCCAAGAAGTCTGAAGAGGCGGCACGGGCAGCCCAGGCACTTGCTGAAACGCGCGAAAAAGAAGCACAGCAAGCACGGATACGTGCTGAAAAAGCTGAAGCCAATGCTAAAGCACAGGAGGCCATCGCTGTAGAGCGCCGTAAGGAAGCTGAACAGCAGCGACGCATTGCAGAAGATGCAACGAAGGAGGCCAACAGACAACGGTATCTGGCACAAGCCAAAGCGATGGCCATTAAGTCGAAGGAACTTGACAATGACCCTGTTGTACAATCATTAGTTGCTCAACAGGCATACAAGTTCAACACGGCTAATGCCGGCAATGCTTTTGACGACGATATCTTCAATGGCCTCTACCATGCCCTTGACCATAAGCAGTGGAATGACCCCCTTACACGAAGCCTTGAAGGACACGAGAAAGGTGCGGCACGCTCGCTGGTTACCAGGGTGCAGACTAAAGAGATTTACTCTGGCGGCAGTGATGGACGGATTTTGCGTTGGAAACCGGATGGCGCAACCTGGAAACATGACTCAATTATGGGTGGTCGCACAGACTTTCAAGTCTATACCATTGATGTGAGTGCTGACGGCAATTCACTGGTTGCTGGTGGAGCTACATCAGGCGACATCACCAATAACTTCATCGAGTTGTATGATCTGAGAAACATCGGTTCAGCACCGAAAAAGATCTTTGGTTTCACATCGGTGGAAAACGTTGAGTATTCCAAGACAGAAAACGGCGTTTACGTCCGGGATCAAGCTGGATTCAGCATCAAGTTTACAGATTTCAACACCGTACGTGAGGTGATCAAACCAAAGGAAAAGATCACCATGTTTGCCCTGAGTCCTGACGGCAAGAAAATGGCCGGCACCAGCAACTCTGGCTCCCTGTACATTTGGGACCTCGCGAACAATTACGCTGAGAAAGTCGCCTTTAAGAATGCTGCTCCGCTAACAACAGTAGCATTTGCGATGGACAACAGCCGCAGGATTATTGTTGGCGACAATACTGGTCAGGTCAAGGTGTTTGTTGAAGACAGTAACCTTCCTTCCGTAAATCTGACTGGTCATATCTCTCACATTGAGCAGATTGTCTTCAACAATGCGGGTACTTTCCTTGCCACCACCAGCCGTGATGGTAAAGTGAGGTTGTGGAACTGGACTAAACTCAATGAGAACCCTATTGTATTGACAGATACCAACCTTGGTGACTGGATCTGGAGTGCAGCATTCTCACCGGATGATGAACAGTTGATGGTGGGTATCCACAGCAATACAAAGAATGCCAAGGAAACAATCCACGTATGGCCGACTAAGGTTTCGACGATGGCCAATTCGCTTTGTACCTACATTGACCGCAACATGACGCAGGACGAGTGGGACAACTTCGCGACAGGATTGAGATATGAAAGTACATGTGATAATTATCCGGCTAACAATAAGAAGTAAGACTGGGCTAATAGACTTCGGAACATGAAGAGACTTTATTTAGTGGTGGCATGCTGGGTCGTGGGGATTGCGCCTGCATTTTCACAAGCAAGCAATTGCACACAGGTGATTCGCTTGATGCGGACCACCTACGAGCAGGGACGATTGCATGAACTCCCCAACCTGGCTGAGGGGTGTCTTCGGGGAACAGGTGCCCAGAGCTTCACCAAAGAGGAAAAAAGAGAGGCTTATTATCGACTCACTTTGGCTTATATCTACCTGGAAGAGCCAGAAAAGGCCGATGAAATGATGCTCCAACTCCTCAACACGGATCACTTTTATGTTCCTAATCAGGAAGTTGACCCTGCAGAATTTATAGCCCTGTACAACAAATTCAGACACGATCCCCTTTTTCGCGTCGGATTGAAGTTTGGGTTAAACATGACCCAGCCCATCGTCACTGGCTATTATAATGTAGGAAGTGCGGGTGCCGGACAGGGAAAATACACCCTCAGCCCCAGTTTCCAGATTTATGGGGTTTTTGAGAAGGACCTGACCCGCAAACTACCCATCGTACTTGCTACAGAAATCGGTTACGTCAGCCGAGGTTACACGTATGTAAATGATCAATTGGCCACGGCGGACGAGGATCCAACCATGCCCATCAGTGACCAGGAGTTTGTATTCACACAAAACTACCTTGACTTGAACGTGATCGGCCAGTACAAATTCAAGAATTCAATCAACCTCCAAACCTATTTGGGCGGGGGACCTGGCATCAGTTACCTCCTGGGATCCTCCAACCAGGCAACCACCCTTCTCGGAAACGGATTCACGGTTACCGGAAGTACCGTTGATGACTCCGAATCATATAATAAGCTCCTGTTTTCAGCGACCCTTGTTGCGGGTGCCAAAGTCAAATTTGGTGAAGTCTATCTGACGGCCGAAGCCCGCTACCAAATGGGTTTCACTACCGTGGTCAATGCTGCCTCCAGAACGAACGAGGAAATTGCCTTCGACTATCAGGGTCGATACAATGACTACCGGTTCAACAACATGATGGTGAACATCGGTATCATCTATCCTTTCTTCAAACCTATGAAACTGATCAAGTAGTATGAGAAAGCTATCATCTATATTCCTGTCCATACTTCTCATTTCTTGCTTGAGTGAAACAAGTGTGGATCCCGGGTCCTCAAAGTCGTTTATCCGGTACTTCAATGGCGGTAACAACGACGAGGCAAAGGGCCTTGAACTATCGAACGACGGTGGCTTTGCTGTACTGGCAACAACCCGCATCCAGAAGGCGGAGGCCGATATCCCAAAAACAAAGATCAAGGTCATCAAGACCGATGAACGCGGGAATCCGCTCTGGCAGAGGCTTTACCCCGGTTTTGGTATTCCAGACAGGGATTACACGGCCTCGGCCATCATCGCCAATCCCGACGGGGGTTACATTATAGTCGGTAACATTATAAAAAGTACCGGCGCCTTTGCTGGCATCAGCAGAACGTATGTACTGTCTATAGATGAAAATGGGGTCCCGTTGGATTCAACAGATGTTGCTTTCACAGACGGCGTAGCAGAAGACGGTAAGGCAGTAGCCATAGAGGCAAGCGGGAACATTGTAACCCTCAGCACTGTGGGGGCAGATAAGATGAACCTGACCGTGATCGATAAAAACACTTTTGCGACAATCTCCAAGAGACAACACTCTGCCGGCGAAACAACGCTGGCCAGCAGGCTGCTCACAGATAACGGCAAGGTGCTGATCTCGGGCAAGAATACGTTGGCGGGTCTCACCGGTGTGCGCCTTCTACGCATCCTCCCCGACAGCCCTACCAGCGATTGGGATTATCTGATCGGCGAACCGGGATACAGCATCGCAGGTTTTGACTTCTGCAAATACGGAACGGGATATGCCATTGTTGGCGCCACCAATCAAAAACCTGATGGCAGCCTAGCAACAGACACCGATGTCATGGTCTTCAGAACAGACAGTGAGGGCAACAGGCAGTCGTTCTTTGATGAAAAAGGTGAACTGAGAACATTTGCAAGTTTCCCCTTTGATGACCCTCTAACAACTGAAAACGAAGACAACCAGATCGATGCAGGAAGTTCAATCTCCGTCACGCTTGATGGTGGTCTGATATTGCTGTCATCCATCAATTCTTCAGCCATTAAAGGACGTGGAGATACAGAATTCTACTTGATCAAGATCGACCCGTTCGGTAAAAGAGAATGGTCAAGTTCCTTCGGAAGCAGATTTAAAGATGAAGGTATCGCTATCAGACCGCTTAAGGATGGAAGTTTCATCGCCCTTGGTACAACCACCCAGGGATCATTGAAGATCCTCACACTGTTCAAGACCAATCAGTACGGAAAGATTGACTAGTAAGTAGTTCGAATTAACATACGTTTTAACCTGCCCATTTGAAATAAAACTTTACCGATATGTTTTATAGATTTTTTACCGCCGTTGCCATCTTCGGACTTTTATCAGTTGGAACCGTGCTGGCGCAGCAATCCGATATCATTGTACAGGCGGCATATTCCTACCCTACCAATATTCCTTACGACACTCATCAAGAGTCGACGAATATCGTCAACAATAATGGGCAGTCCATACTAGTCGCAGGCTTTACAGTACGTGATGGTGGTGCATCAGCTCCGGATGCAGGTGGTGCATCTACTACAGTCACGGCAATGACGTTTGATCTTGGTACTAACTGGGCCATCATCAGAAGAATTGAACTTAGGCAGGGTGACGATTCGGCTCCAATTGCCGGTACAACCAACGAACAGAATGTCACTGGTCAAACGGTATCATTTTCAGGCCTTACTGGGCTGGTAGCAAACGACAATAGCACAGTGAACTTTCAGGTCCGTGTTAGTTTTCAGGATCCAGTTACCGACAATCTTCAGTTCTCCATTACAATAACCGCGGCCACAGCCACAGGTTCCACTTTTGCCGCAAGTGATGCTGGTGGTGCAACAACCTCAACCGCAGGTGATAACAACCGCATTGAAGTCCTAGCCACTAAACTCCTTTTTGTTCAGGGACCATCCACTGTGACCGTCAACACGACGATGTCACCGGCAGTTACCATTGAAGCTGTTGACGCGCTTGACAATCGTGACCTTGACAATACTTCTTCCATCGCAGTAACATCTACAGGCACCCTCACCGGCACACCTGTTACCGTTGTTGCCGCATCAGGACTTTCCACGTTCTCCACCCTTACCCATACCGTTGTGCAGCCCGGCAGAACACTGTCTGCTACCGCCACCACGCCTTCCCTCACCGGAGTAGGACCAAGTTCAGCATTCAATGTCGCGGCCGGCTCACTCATCTCCGATATCGCGCCCAGCAGCTTTACTCACCCCTCCAACATCGCCTATGACACACATCAGGAGGCAACTGATATCGTCAATTCAGCCACCAGCATCATTGCTACTAAATTTGATCTCCGGGATGGCGGTGCCTCGGCCAGTGATGGAGATGTGCTGACAACACAACTGACAGCCCTAACGCTGGACTTGGGAACCAATTTCGGTGTCATCAGAAGAATTGCTCTATATGATGCAGCCGGTACAACGGAACTGACAGGAACACTGAATGATCAGGCGGTAAGCGCCCAATTGGTTTCTTTCACAGGACTTACTCTTTCAGCGGGTGATAATGCCGCCACAACATTTTCAGTCAGGGTGAGTTTTGCTGATCCGGTTACTGACAATCTTCAATTTTCGTTTACGGTGAATTCTGCAACAGCAAACCCTGCAGGATCCATTTTCGCCGCAGCCAATGCCGGAGGCGCTGTGTCATCAACTGCAACTGACGACAACCGGATTGAAGTTACAGCTACAAAACTCCTTTTTGTACAGCAGCCATCCAACGGGTTCATCAATGTCAACATGTCGCCTGCCGTTACCATCGAAGCAGTTGATGCTCTTGATAACCGTGATCTTGATAATGCATCCAGCGTAGCAGTTACTTCAACAGGAACACTCACCGGCTCTCCGGTGACTGTGTCAGCTTCTTCAGGTCTTGCAACATTTGGCGGATTGCAGCATTCTGCCGGAGGAACCGGGCTAACCCTGTCTGCCACAGCGACCAGTCCTGCATTGACGGGTGTCGGACCCAGTTCAACGTTCTTTATATCGGCTGGCTCCGACATCATTGCCAATACCGGTTTCACGTATTTGAACAACATCGCTTACAATACCTCTCAGGAGGCTTCTGATATTGTCAATTCAGCAACAAGCCGCGTTGTCGCTCAATTCGATATCCGTGATGGTGGCGGCATCAATGACCCCGGTACCAACACGACGGTCATGACAGCGCTGACGCTTGACCTCGGCACCAATTGGTCTCTTATCCGAAGAATTGCGGTGTTCAATGCTGCGGGAACTACCCAGGCAGCAGGAACATCCGAAGTTGCCGTTTCCGGACAAACAGTCAACTTTACCGGCATGTCAGGTGCAGTGGTTACCGCAGCCGACAATGGCACCACAACATTTTCAATTCGCGTAAGTTTCCAGGATCCTGTAACGGATAACCTGCAGTTCTCACTGACAGTCACAGCAGCCACAGCGACCGGTTCTCCTTTCGGATCAGCCAACGCAGGCGGCGCAACAACGTCTACAGCGGGCGACAATAACCGCATCGAGGTGACAGCCACCAGGCTCCTCTTTGCTCAGGGGCCCAGCAACGTGGAAGCCAATGCTGCCATGTCACCGGATGTCACCATTGAAGCCGTCGATGCCCTCGACAACCGTGACCTTGACAACGGATCGACCATCGCCGTTACTTCTACCGGTACCCTTACAGGTACACCGGTCACCCTCGCAGCAACCAGCGGTCTTGCTACTTTCAGTACATTGACCCACACCGTTGCTCAAACAGGACGCACACTTTCGGCAACAGCTACTTCCCCTGCCCTTACCGCCGTAGGACCCAGCCCTACATTTAATGTCACAGGTACATCTGACATCATTGCCAACACAGGCTTTACCTACACTTCCAACATCCCGTACGACAACTACCAGGAGGCAACGGATATTGTCAATTCCGGTACCAGCCTTGTGGTTGCTCAATTTGATCTGAGGGATGGAAGCGGGGCAGCCGATGCTGATGCGCTGCCTACGATACTCACCGGACTTACGCTGAATCTCGGAGCCAACTTTGGCGTCATCAGAAGGATTGCCCTGTTCGATGCAGCAGGAACCACTCAATTAACCGGAACATCTGAAGTTGTAGGAGGCGCCACAGCAGTCTTTTCTGGACTTTCCCTTTCTGCTCCAGATGGAGGCACAACGTCATTCACTGTAAGGGCCAGTTTTGCTGACCCCATCACAGACAATCTTCAATTCTCGCTTACCGTAACCGGTGCAACATCTCAGGCGGCTAATTCTCAATTCACCTTACCTACTGCCGGTGGAGCAGTCACATCAACCACAGGAGATATCAACCGCATTGAGGTTACCGCTACCAAACTTCTCTTTGTCCAGCAGCCATCCAACGCATTCATCAATGTCAACATGTCGCCTGCTGTAACGATCGAAGCTGTCGATGCACTCGACAATCGGGATCTTGACAACACATCCAGCGTAGCCGTTACCTCAACAGGAACACTTACCGGCACTCCGGTGACTGTGTCGGCCGCTTCAGGCCTCGCTTCATTTGGAGGCTTGCAACATTCTGCCGCCGGAACCGGGCTAACCCTTTCTGCCACAGCGACAAGTCCCGCATTGACTGGTGTTGGACCCAGTTCAACCTTTTTTATATCAGCAGGATCCGACATTATTGTCAATTCTGGCTTTACCATACCTACCAATATTCCCTATGCGTCGCACCAGGCTGCTGACATTGTCAACTCAGGTACGAGTATCGTTGTGGCAAGATTTGATGTGAGGGATGGCGGCGGTGTCAATGACCCCGGCGGTTCTGCCACAACGGTTACGAACATTACCCTCGACATGGGCCCCAACTTTGCCATGTTCAGAAGGATCGCCTTGTTCAATGCAGCAGGAACGACCCAACTGGGCGGAACATCTGAAGTGGCCGGAGGTACTCAATTCCCCGCATTCTCCGGGGCCCTGGGATTAGCCGCCACTGATGACGGAACGGTTAGTTTCTCAGTCCGGGTAAGCTTCCTTACTACCGTTACAGATAATACCCAATTCTCCGTGGGTATCAATGCAGCAACGGCTACCGGATCAACATTCGCGGCAGCCAATGCTGGCGGCGCCGTCACTTCAACAGCCGGTGACAACAACCGGATTGAAGTAACAGCCACCAAACTCCTTTTCGTACAGCAACCACCAGCGACTGTATTCCAGGGAAGTGCCATGACTCCTGCTGTTACGATCGAGTCTGTGGATGCCAATGACAACCGTGACCTTGACAACACATCCAACATCACCCTCACCTCAACAGGAACGCCGAACTCCCAAGGTTCTGTGGCTGCAGTAGCCGGATTGGCAACATTCCCCGCTGTATCGCATTCCGCCCTGGCAACAGGAAGGACATTGTCAGGAGATGACGGTGGTCCTCTAACAGCAACAGGAAACAGTAGTACGTTTGACGTTGTTGCACCTGGTTCTGACATTATTGTTAATGCAGCGTTTACCTATCCGACCAATATTCCCTACGACCAACATCAGGCTCCTGCCAACATCGTAAACTCAGCGACCAGCCTGGTCGTAGCCAAGTTTGATATTCGTGACGGTAGCGGAACCACAGACGGTGATGCACTTGCCACCACCATGACCAACCTGACCCTGGATCTTGGACCAAACTTTGCCCTCATCCGCAGGATTGCGCTTTACGATGGAACCGGTACAACCGAATTGACCGGAACCAACGAGCAGGCTGTAAGTAGTCAAACAGTTGCTTTCTCCGGGCTCTCCATTGCGGCTCCCGACAATGGAACCATAACATTCTCCGTGCGCGTCAGCTTCCAGGATCCTGTTACCGATAATTTGCAATTCTCGTTTACCGTAACCTCTGCCACAGCAACGGGGTCGGTATTCTCTTCTGCAAGCGCAGGAAGTGCTACAACGTCTGTCACAGGCGATAATAACCGCATCGAGGTTACTGCAACCAAACTCTTGTTTGCCACGGAGCCTACCGATGCCTACATCAACACGGCAATGGCCCTTACAACAGTAGAGGCTGTTGATGCGCTGGATAACAGAGATCTCGACAATGGTTCGTCAGTATCAATTACATCTTCAGGTACATTGACGGGTTCACCAGTAAGCGCAACAGCTTCATCTGGCCTGGCTTCGTTCTCCACACTGGCTCATTCAGTGGCCGGTTCTGGATTAACTTTATCAGCGACTGCAACAGGACCTGCACTTACAGCCTCACCCAGCAGTGCGCCGTTTGACATCTTCCCTCCCAGCAACGCTTCTAATATCATTGCCAACACAGGCTTTGCATATCCTTCCAATATTCCTTACGATACACACCAGGAAGCAAGCAACATTATCAATTCTGGAACAAGCCTTGTCGTAGCAAAGTTTGACGTACAGGACGGTGGTGGTGCCGCCGACGGTGACCCCTTCCCGACCGTGATGACCAATTTGTCATTGGACCTGGGTCCCAACTTTGCATATATCAGGAGGATTGCACTCTACGATGCTGCTGGTACAACTGAATTGACTGGTACCAACGAGCAAGCAGTAAGTTCTCAGATTGTTTCCTTCTCAGGGCTCAATATTTCTGCGGCAGACAATGGCTCTACTACATTCTCTGTTCGTGTGAGCTTCAATGACCCCGTCATAGACAATCAGCAGATTTCGTTTACGGTAAGTAATACAGCGACACAGACCATCAACTCCGCCTTTACAACGGCAACTGCCGGTGGAGCCGTATCTTCAACAGCACTTGATAATAACCGAATTGAAGTAACAGCAACGAAGTTGCTGTTTGTTCAGGGTCCGACAAGCACATTTGCCAACCTGAATATGTCTCCGGCTGTTACGGTCGAAGCAGTTGACGCGTTGGATAATCGTGATCTTGACAATACGTCCACCGTTTCCATTACATCAACAGGTACCCTGACCGGTGCTCCTGTAAACTCAGGTGCGGTCAACGGTCTTGCCTCCTTCTCTACCCTGGTTCATACAGTGGCTGGCGCCGGCTTGACTTTGACAGCAACATCTACTGGTCCCGTGTTGACAACGACCGGAGCCAGTACAACCTTTGGCATCTCAGACGGCTCCGACATAGCGGTGAATACAGGATTCGTTTATCCTTCAAACATTGCGTACGACAACTTCCAGGAATCGATCAACATCACCAGCGGCCCCAGCAGCCTTGTCGCTGCCCAGTTTATCCTTCGTGATGGTGGTGTTGCGCCTGTAGATCCAGATGCGCTGCCGACGGTGCTGACAAACCTGACCCTCGATTTGGGTCCTAACTTCAGTCTCATTCGGCGAATTTCTCTATTTGATGGTGCCGGGACCACGGAATTGACAACCATTGGCATTAACGAGCAGACCGTCGGAGGCCAGTTGGTCTCTTTCAGCGGCTTAAGCTTGGCTGCAGGAGATGACAGCTCGATACCATTCTCGGTTCGCGTGAGTTTCAACGCTCCTGTTACGGATAATCTCCAATTCTCATTCACCGTAACTTCAGCTACTGCCTCCGGTATCGGATCAGCTTTTGCTAATGCCAGTGCGGGCGGCGCATCTACCTCAACTGCAGGTGATAACAATCGTGTTGAGGTTACTGCAACAAGATTGCAGTTCCTGCAAGGTCCTTCGAACACCTTCATCAACGTCTCCATGTCCCCCGCAGTCACTGTGGAATCTGTTGACATTCTTGGAAGCAGAGACCTTGATAATGCCTCTTCCATCTCCATGACATCTACAGGTACACTGACAGGCAGCCCTGTCGTTGTTGCCGCTATCAACGGATTGGCCACCTTCTCTACCCTTGCTCACTCCGTGTCTCAGCTTGGCCGAACATTATCAGCTACAGCATCAGGCCCGGTTCTTGTTGGCACGGGAGCCAGCAGTACATTCACTGTTCTGCCACCTTCAAGTGTCAGCAACATTATCGCCAATACCTCCTTTATCTACAACTCCAACATAGCGTACAACAATTTCCAGGAAGCAACGGATATCGTCAACTCTGGAACCAGTCTCAATGTTGCCAGGTTTGACGTGCAGGATGGCGGTGGTGCCGCTGACCCTGACAACTTCCCTACCGTCCTTACCAACCTCACCCTTGATTTAGGTACCAACTTTGGTCTGATCAGGCGAATTGCCTTGTTTGATGCAGCAGGAACTACTCAGCTCACAGGCGTGGCCGAACAAGCTGTCGCTGCACAACTTGTTGCATTCTCAGGGCTGACCCTTACCGCGCCTGACAACGGAAACATCAGCTTCACCGTAAGGGTGAGCTTCCAGGATCCAGTAACTGACAATCAACAGTTTTCGATCACAGTTAATTCTGCCACTGCGCAGGCGATCAACTCGACATTCCAATTTCCCAATGCCGGTGGAGCCGTGTCTTCAACCACGTTGGACATCAACCGAATTGAGGTTACCGCAACCAAGCTCCTCTTTGTTCAAGGACCTACCAATGCGTTTATCAACGTAGCGATGACACCTTCAGTGACTGTT
This sequence comes from Cyclobacteriaceae bacterium, assembly GCA_016787625.1. Lineage (GTDB taxonomy): Bacteria > Bacteroidota > Bacteroidia > Cytophagales > Cyclobacteriaceae > ELB16-189. The sequence continues at coordinate 3,984 of JAEUUD010000018.1, read as the reverse complement.
GAAGCTACTGACCCGTTGGACAATCGTGACCTTGACAATGCATCCAGCATTTCGATTACATCGACAGGTACCTTGACAGGTAGCCCTGTCGTTGTTGGAGCGATCAATGGTTTGGCAACTTTCCCTGGGCTTTCGCATTCTGTCGCACAGGCAGGTAGAACCATTTCTGCTACATCCACGCTTCCAGTACTTACCACGACTGGACCAAGCAGCACCTTCAGCATATTGGCGCCTATCGCTACATCCAACATCATAGTCAATGCAGGATTCACAATCCCGACCAACATTCCATATCACTCACATCAGGAGGCTTCAGACATTGTGAATTCCGGAACAAGCATTGAGGTTGCACGATTTGACATTCAGGATGGTGGAGGCTCACCCGATGCGGATGCATTCCCTACCGTACTCACCAACCTCACACTCGATCTTGGAACCAACTTCGGTTTGATCCGAAGGATTGCCTTGTTCGATGCCGCAGGTACTACCCAACTAACGGGAGTGAGTGAACAGGCTGTGTCAACACAACTCGTTTCGTTCTCCGGACTCAATGTTTCTGCGCCGGATAACGGATCTATCAGCTTCACTGTCCGCGTCAGTTTCAACGCTTCAGTAACGGATAACCTCCAGTTCTCCATAGCCATCAACAACACAGCGACCGTTGCTACAAATTCAGCCTTTGCGGCGGCGAACGCCGGAGGCGCTGTTACACCGACAACTGGTGACAATAACAGGATTGAAGTAACTGCAACGTTGTTGTTCTTTACGCAGGACTTGACCTCGCCATTGCTGCCTGTGAAGAACATCAATTTGCAGCAGTTGGTACCCGTTGCCCGTGCTCAGGACGCCTTGTCAAATGTTGACGTAGATTATGTTTCAGCTGCGACAATCAATACAGCTCTTACGGTATCTCCCTCGATATTCATAACACCTGTGAGTGGCGTGTTCACCTTTAACACTGCCTTCCAGTATCTGCAAACCGGTAATGGCACGATTACACTTACCGCCCCAGGATTGACCAGCGTGATCAGTAACCCTGTAGTAGTACAACCGGGTGTGGCGACGACCATTACAGGACCAGCTGGAGCACCAGCAACGATTTCTTCACTAGCCACTACCCTCGGCGGCAATGTTGCCGTCTTTAGCTTCAATGTCAATGATGATCCCGGTGGAACACCAGGCCCCCAGAATGATGGTCTGCCTACATTGATTTCACAAATTGTTATCAATGAGAATACAGCGAACGACAATATCGCTGACTGGTCTCAAGTCCTTGCCGATGCTGTCTCAGGTGGCGCAGTCCTCACGGATGGTACCAACACCATGTTTGCCTCAGCAATCGGTACCAACTCGATTACTTTCGGTGGTATTCCCAATGGATCGAATACCCAACTCGGTTGGATCGATGATAACGCATCAAAAACGTATACACTCAGAATATTCTTACGGTCAAATATGTCGCCTGCACTTAAGGCAACAATCGATGGCAGAAGATTTGAATTCCAGATATCGCAAATATCAACGAGTTCCAATATTACACTGGCAGCAAACAGTACAGCCATCCTCCTGACGCCGCTCCAGACAGTAACATCAGGTACAAACAACCAGGTGTCTGTCCTCGCTACGGCGTTGAATTTCACCTCTCCGACGGTGCCCACTTTTGCCAGTCTTAATACGGACTATTCAGGCGTGGCGCTGGAAGCCATTGACGCCAATGGCAACCGTGACCTGGGATATAACGGTGTGGTTCGTGAGGTCTCCAACTTCACAACGGGCTCAGCAGGAATGCTTAACCAGCCAGTAGTCAATACAGATGCCTTTGCTGCCGGCCTCCTTGGTTTTGCTTCCAATTTTAGGTTCGTCTCCGGGGCCAATGGAAATAACGTAGCTCTTACAGTTAAGTCAGGCACGGGACCTGGTGTGGTTTGTGGTGTCAATAACATTATCTGCGGAACCTCACCCACCATCACCATCCAATCTGCCAATGAATCTCGTGTGAAGGGTGACCCTGCTTACACCTTCTCACCAAACATCGGCTATATTAATTATCAGGCAACGGGTACTACCCCTGGTATTGCACCTGCTGATATTTTAAGTGGAACGGGTAGTTATGAAATTGGTCGTATCCTCCTCTCGGACGGTGATGCCGACTTTATCTCGAATGACTTCGATGCGTCAGCCACGACAATGACATCCATCACATTGCGCATTGCCAATGCAGTGGATGCATCAACCCTCGGGCATATCCGCAACATCGCTCTTTATAACAGCGGGTTCGCTGGAGCCACTGAAATTGCTGAACTGGTCGTGACCCCTGGCGACGTGACTGCTGGGCAAATCACATTTAGTGGTCTCAACATTGTTGCACCGGATGATGGAACAACCATTGTCAGCGTGCGGGTAAGCTTTAATAATACGGCAGCAACCATCATTGACAAGACCCTGCTTCGCATGAGTGTTGTGGGTGCAACTGCCGGAGCAGGCTCACAGTTCAGAACCGGTTCAGGAGAGTTGGCAGGTGTACCTCTACCAGGGCTACAAGCTCCGCTTGGCGTAAACCTGGCTAATGTCGTTGCCACGACCCTCGACTTTACAACGCAACCAGCGGACTTTGCTGGTGTCAACGAATCTGTTGCTGCTGGCGTAGTGCAGGCCCGCGATGCTAATGCTATTGTCGATACGGATTTTAATGGAATTACGGCCTTCGTCAGCTCACAAACCCCCAATCCCGCTTCTGTCAATGGAACATTTACTTTCGTTGCAGGTGAGTTGGATATGGGTGGCCTCATTCAGTATGGTAGTGTTGGAAATGGAACACTAAACGTCACTGCCGCCGGACTTAACAGTCCGACTGTAGGACCTAATGCATGCGAGCACGTTGACGTCATTAGTGTGACCGGTACACGATTCGATGGAGGTCTTGGCGGTGTACCAGCGGGAGCCGGAAACTCATCTACGTTGCAGGCGGGTACACAGGGACAAGCCATCTTCGGGATACGATTCCAATCGGCTTACAACATTACATCCCCTACGAGTGAACCGAGGATGACATCGTTTACGATCGACTTCTCAGTGCCTTTTGGAACCACATTCCTTAACCCCCGGATTATTGAGTCCCTCTCTGGTACTTATGATCCTCTTGCACAAGACATTGTTACCGCGGGTATTGCAGCACCTCTGACGATTGGCACAACCACGATAACCGCAAGCTTTATCACACCACGGGATTTCAATTTATCCCCGGTAAACGGATACACGTATTTCCTGGTCGCCGATGTTAGTTCCCTTGTCAATGGATCCACTCCTCCTATCCAGATATCCGTTGTAGACAACGGTTCCGGAACAGCAACACAGTCCAACATTGTCGTGGCTAACCAAGGTCCACTCGTCGTTGGAAGTCAGACAGCCACCGTTCAGAGTGATACTTACAATTTCGCTTCGATTCAACCTCCTACCCTGGTTAGCTCATACCCTTACTTAGGTCAGGATAATGTTGATGCAACCCAATCCATCATTGAATTGACGTTCACCGTTCCGGTCTTTACGCTGGATGGGGTCATCAAATTGACTGAGGACATCAATGGAACGCCTGGCCCTTCTGCAACACTTGCAGCAACCGATCCTGCAAGCATCTATGACCTGGTTGGTACTGATATTCCAGCCAAGCCTATCCGGTTTAATATTCCAGGCGGCTTCCTGCAGCCAGGCAAACGCTATTACATCACCATTGAGCCAGGGTCTTTTAATGGTATCCCTCCTACTCCGGGAACGACCAACAAGGGTATCATGGATGTAAACAAGAACGTGTTTGCAGGTATTACTTACTCAGGTACGCTCTATTTCAGGACCAGTGATAACCTTGCTCCGAAACTCCTTGGAGGAAGTACCATTGGCTATGCGGGGGTTAACGCTACCGCAGGTGATCCATCCATTACCAACCTGACTTCACATGGCGCTACCCTTAATGCCACGTTTAACAAGACA
>JAEUUD010000189.1 GCA_016787625.1 Cyclobacteriaceae bacterium | reverse complement strand
ACTCCGGGCGCAGGACCGGCTCCTTACCATTCTCATAGACGAGGCCATTTCCACCTATCAACGTGTCCATAATCCGTTGGGCCTCAATGATGCGTTCAGTGAGAAAATAGCCAATTACTATCCACAGGACCTCACGGCTTTACATCCGTTCTATCAGAACCTGGCCGGGGTCTATCGCTTCAAATTTGGCGAGAATCAACTTGGCTTTCTATGGGATGGGAGGGATCATGATGAAAAGTACGGTGAGGACTGGTCAATCACTTTTGAAAACTGGACAACGATGCTTTGCCGGGATATGCAATTCGCTCAGGCTGTGCTGGACCTCACGGTATTTCTTCCAGTTGACAAGCCGGTACCTCTGGCAGAGAATCGAATGAATGCCGTCATGCTTGATTTATTTGAAGTTCGTATTCACAAGCAAAAAGGAATTGTAAAAATGAAGGTTGCCTAAGCGCCTTCAGGTCAGCGAATCCCTTTTTTTACGTAAGTTTGACTACTAACCCTTGACCTCTATGAGAAAGATCTTCATCATCAGCAGCATTGTCGTCTCTGCGTTGATTGGGCTCTGGGCATACTTCTGGATCGATGCCCTCTTCCTGTTTTTGATTGTAGCTCCCATCATCTATATGGGCGTTGTCGATATGATCCAGGTGCGACAATCCATCAAGCGGAACTTTCCTTTGATTGGTCGTCTGCGCTATTTCTTTGAAATGGTCAGGCCTGAAATACAACAATACTTTGTGGAGTCGGATACAGACGGTGCACCGGTAAACCGCAATGAGCGCTCGGTCATCTACCAGCGCGCCAAGAAGCAAATCGACACCATTCCCTTCGGTACACAACTCGATGTATATGCCGAGGGTTACGAGTGGAGCACGCACTCCATTGCCCCGAAAGATTTCCATCACATGGACCATCATCCACGCATTCGCTTTGGAGGCAAAGAGTGTAAGCAGCCGTATGACATGAGCGTGCTCAACATATCGGCCATGAGTTTTGGCTCATTAAGCAAGAATGCAATTCTATCGTTGAATGGCGGTGCAAAAATTGGAGGCTTTGCTCACAACACCGGTGAGGGCGGACTGAGTCCTTATCACCTTCAGCCTGGCGGAGATATTATTTGGCAGATTGGTACCGGATATTTTGGCGCGCGCACAGAAGATGGAAAATTTTCAGATGAAGCCTTTAAGGCAAACGCCACACGCCCGCAGGTGAAGATGATCGAGATAAAACTCTCACAGGGTGCGAAGCCTGGTCACGGCGGCATTTTGCCTGCCAAGAAGAACACACCAGAGATTGCTGCCATTCGACTGGTCAAACCGGGAACAACGGTTTTCTCACCACCTTTTCACAGTGCATTCTCTACGCCAATCGAACTGTTGCAGTTTGTGAAGAAGTTGCGTGAACTCTCCGGCGGTAAGCCAATAGGATTTAAATTATGTGTTGGAAGGAAAACAGAATTCCTCTCCATCTGCAAGGCAATGGTTCAGTTGGGTATCTATCCTGACTTTATTACTGTTGATGGTGGTGAAGGCGGTACAGGCGCAGCGCCGCCGGAATTTACCAACCACGTAGGTATGCCCATGCTGGATGCATTGGCATTTGTGGATGATGCCCTTCGCGGGTTTGGTATTCGCAATGAATTGAAGTTGGATGCTTCCGGAAAAATCCTTACGGGGTTCCACATGCTGCGGGCGATGGCGCTTGGAGCGGATGTCTGCAATTCTGCCCGTGCGATGATGATGGCGTTGGGATGCATTCAGGCACTTGAGTGCAACACCAATACATGTCCTACCGGTGTGGCCACGCAGGATCCTTATTTTATGAAAGGCCTCGTGATCGAAGACAAGACAACGCGTGTGGCCAACTTCCACAAGAATACAGTGGAGAGCTTTGTTGAGTTGATGGGCGCCATGGGTCTTGATAACCCGGAGCAGATCAACCGGAGTCATATCTACCGCCGCGTGTTTATGAATATGGTCAAGACCTACGAAGAGATTTACCCCAGCATTCCGGATGGCTGTTTGCTACAGGGCGGGGATGTTCCCTACGAATTTGAAAAATACATGAGAAACGCCAGGGCTGAAACCTTTGAAGCGGTCTCGTAAGAATTGTTATCGCACAATCTGGAAGTCGCCGTAGCCGAGGAGTTCTACCGACTCAACGATACAGGAAGATACCTGGGCATTTCGTGGTCCCACTTTACACCATTGAATAAATCTTTCTAGAGCAGGATCGGGACCTTCTGCTTCGATATACACACTCCCGTCTACTTCATTTTTTACAATACCTGAAATGCCGAGGCGATTGGCTTCTTCTTTGGCAGATGCACGAAAATATACACCCTGAACTTTTCCACTTACACGGATAATCGTTCGCTTCATGATTTTTCCATCATCATGCTCACCGCTGAAGAAGTGCCGATCCTGTCAGCCCCAGCTTCAATAAGCGCTATAGCCTGGCTATGGGTCTTGATTCCCCCGGATGCCTTCACGCCCACTGACGAAGGCAACACGGACCGCATGAGTTTAACATGCTCAACGGTGGCGCCAGCAGTTCCGAAACCAGTGCTCGTCTTAACGAAATCAGCCCCGGCATCCGCGCACAGGATGCAAGCCTGCTTTATTTCTTCATCTGACAGGTAACAGGTCTCAATAATGACTTTCAACAAAGCAGAATGGTGGTGACAAGCCTTCGCGCATTTTGCGATTTCTATCTTCGTCCACGGAATGCCGGTGCGGAATGATGTGAGATTCCAAACGACATCAACTTCTGTGGCCCCTTGATCGATCCCGCGCCTTATGTCATCCAGTTTCGTTTCTGTCATGTTGTACCCAAGGGGAAACCCGGCTACGGTAACCAATGTGATAGGGTCGTTGCCGATTTCTCGTTTGGCCCTACTGACCCAAAAGGGCGGCACGCACACACCAAGAAAATTGTATTGCCGGGCTTCTGTCACTACCCTGTCAATGTCGTTAATGGTGAGCACAGGGCTTAGTGCTGTGTGCTCGATGTAGCGCGCTAGTTCCACCATTGGATCAATGACGGATGCCGCAGACTTTGCAGTATTTCCTTTTTTCGATAGGTCGGACTTTTGGAGGCCGCTTGTGTCCGAAGTATGGCGGCTTCATGCGTTCATCTTCCTTTAGTTTGCTTCCGGAAGCATCCCTTTTGAGTCTCTCCTTCAGCAACGCATCGGTCCTCTCGTTGTAGTCATCGCGCGCATCATAGGTCACGGTAGAAGACTTCTTTTTCTTTCGGGCAGGAGCGTAGACTTTCGAATTGTTATTTGGCTGAAGACTCGTTGGCGCATCTTTGGCTTTGGGTTTTTGGCCCATCGCCGCAAAGGCGATGACAAGGAGTAATCCCAATATGAATCCTCTCACCATGAACTAAAGATAATGTGCTTCGGAGCTTCCTTTAGTCAAACCACCGGGATAAAAATTAGTGGCGAATGCCGCACTCGTTGCAATAGCGCATTTTGTTGGGCGACCGCCTTTTAGGAAGCTTTTTATGCCCAAAATGACGATGGTCGGCAAACTGGGGCCGGGACAAATACTTGAGGATGCGCTGTTTCTCCTTGGCAGCTTCCTCCACGCGCTTATAAAATTCATACTGCGCTGTGTGCTGAACCTTTTGCTTTTTTCGTTTTGCCGCTTTGGCGTGCCGGGGACTGTGGACGGATTGCTTTTTCCCCGGTTCGCGAGAATTGGGGACACCCGATTGGGCGAATGCCACTCCGGAAGCCATCAGGATAAAACCAATAAGACAGAAAAGTCGGATGCGTTCCATATCTGGCTTCAACGCAAGCCGACTGCTGGTTATTGCATAGCCTGTTCTTTAAGGGAGCCTTTCTAGCTGCTTTTTGATTGCAACATGGTCTGTTGCCGGCGATAAACCCACGGTGGCGTTGGATTTTCCTGCTGCCATAAGCCGAGGCTGCTGGCTTTGGCTGTCTCTTTCATCGACTCAAGTTCCGTATTCGTATTTTTTTCCGCAGGCCAGGCGAGCCCTGCCTTGACAAGCTCATGGCGAGGATCTGGAGCACCATCAACCTGAATGATACCGAGTCTGTTCCCCAGCCGGTCTTTACCATTCATGACGATGGACACTTTCTTTTTCAGCAAAAGGCGCTCAAGCAATTTTTTTGATTGTTCGGCATATTCCTGCCCCGGCTCCGGACTGTCAATGCCGTGCAGATAAACTTTATACTCTTCGCCTTCATGGGTCCGGATAAGAATCGTGTTCCCATCGACTACCTCTGTTACGGTGCCGTGGAGGGTTTCCTCAGCAGCCATCAGGGAACAAGAAAAGAGACAACAGACAGAAATGAACAACAGCTTTTTCATCAACAAGTGGTTTATGCAAAGATTGAATGATCCTGCATGGTGCACCCGGTGAAAGGCGGAAGCTCCTATCGCATGTAATGTTTGAAGGATGTTTAAATAAAAAGAGGGTACGGCTATCCGAATACGAAACGGATGACGAAATACCCCAATAAGCTGGCAACCAGCAGTACGCCAAAAACACGGCCGCGATGATGATAGAAGTAGGACATTTTCATACTGGTGTCGGTTGGTCTGACCCTAAATACGGTGAAGCACATCTCATGGAGTTGCTCCAACCGACCAACCGTCATGTCAGCCTTTGGACTGACGGGTGCGGAGATAAACGGGCGTTACAGAAATCTTGAAGCGTCGCTTGCCTGAAAGCGGCTATAAATGAATCACCTCTCCATAAGCCGCCGCCGCTGCTTCCATAATTGCCTCACTCATGGTGGGATGAGGATGGA
>JAEUUD010000188.1 GCA_016787625.1 Cyclobacteriaceae bacterium | reverse complement strand
ATTTTTCTTGAAGATCGATTCAATGCTGATAGAAGTACACTGCCCTACATCTCCTTCATTCTAATTTTCATTATCGTGACGCTTCTCGTAAGGTTCCTTGGCTCCATGGTAAAGCACTCTGTTGATAAATCTTTCCTTGGAACTGTCGATCAGTCACTGGGTGCTGGCCTCGGTGCTTTTCGGACACTGTTTATGATGAGTGTAGTTCTCTGGATCCTGGACTCCCTGAAGATTACGGTCTATACAGAATGGGCAGAAGGATCATGGTTATACCCATTTACAGCCACCTTAGCTCCCAACGTGGCCAATTGGCTAGGTCAGTTTGTCCCCTTCTTTCAGGAGATCTTCCGGCAGTTTTAGCCTTTTGTCTGGGAAGAGACGAAAGATCAGATACGATCGTTATTGAGCAGGTAATGGTTGGAAGTATAAATTTTGCTTACTTATCGCTTAAATAGGTTGCCCAATGGCCCTGAATGTAAAAGAGGAAGCGGGTTTTAAATATGTGGACGAAGGCTCCGGCCAGGTGCTCATGCTGCTCCACGGACTATTTGGTGCACTCAGCAATTGGGAAGGAGTGGTCAACAGGTTTTCCAGACGCTTTCGCGTAGTCATTCCCATGCTTCCCATTTACGAGATGCCGATAAAAGAAGCCGGGCTTGAAGGGTTGCAGAAATTTGTGGAGGATTTTGTGTCGTTGAAGAAACTGGATAGGATGATCATCATGGGAAATTCCCTGGGGGGTCATGTCGGACTGCTTTACACCCTTCACAATGGCCCCAAAGTTGATAGACTCATCCTCACAGGCAGTTCAGGTTTGTTTGAGAATGCGATGGGAGGCTCATATCCAAGACGAGGAAGCTATGACTACATCCGGGAACGTGTTGCTTACACGTTCTTCGATCCGGCTGTTGCGTCTAAGGAACTTGTTGACGAAGTATTTGAGACAACCAAGAGCATTCCCAAGTGTATGCGTATTGTTGCCATCGCCAAATCAGCCCAGCGAAACAACCTGGCAAATGATTTGCCGAATATCAAGGTTCCCACGCTGCTCGTTTGGGGATTAAACGATACCATCACGCCACCCATGGTAGCATATGAATTCAACCGTCTCATCCCCAATGCGCAGTTGCATTTTATCGACCGCTGTTGCCACGCACCGATGATGGAACACCCGGATGATTTTAATGAGATTGTAGAACATTTTCTTACCCCAAAGGCTGCATGATTGCCGAAGAACTAATCAACCACATGGTACCACCGCTTAAGGTGACCGATGATGCCCACAAGGCCATTGTGTGGATGGAGGAGTTCCGTTGCAATTTTTTGCCGGTTGTCGATGAAGGCCAACTGCTTGGATTCATTTCTGAGGAGATCATCCTGGAGTCAAATGATATTGAAAAAAGACTCAAGGATTTTGATATGGTGGGTAAGACCTGCTCTGTATCGATGGACTCGCACTTCTTTGATATCCTCAGGGTAGCCGGTGAACATAAGCTTAACATGGTGGCTGTGTTGAATGAGGAAGGCAAGTATGCAGGCATCATCACGGTACAGGACGTTATGGCATCCTTTGCCCAAACTGCCTCGGTGCAAATGCCCGGAGGCATACTCGTGTTGTCCATGGATTTGATTGACTACTCCCTGGCTGAAATCAGCCGTTATGTGGAGGAGAACAATGCCAAAGTGATCAGCAGCACCATGGTGGAGGATCCGCTCGACCATGGAAAAATTAAACTTACCCTGAAAATCAATCAACTTGATTTGTCGCGGATTGTAGCGACACTCGAACGCTTTGGCTACAGGGTCATCGGCCGTTACCAGGAAGCTCCCCGTGATGACGACAGCAAGGAACGCCTCGACATGCTGATGAAGTACCTCAATATGTAAGCTACTCGCTCTTCAGGTTGTCAACAGGGTTGACAAAAACAGCCCGCCATGTTTGCGACCCAATCGTGACTGTTCCCAGGCAAATGAGCGCAAACACTCCGAGCCCTATGGCGGAGAAGTCCACATAGACATGATATGCCATCTGCTCCAACCAAAGGTTGTTGAGGAAATAGGCAGCTGGCACCGCGAGGAGAATCGCGATGAGCAGTATGCTCACAAAACCTTTTGACAAAAGATAGACAAGCGCACCGTCGCTGCTGCCCAATACCTTCCGGATGGAAATTTCCTTGATCCTCGTTTCTGTCGTGTATGTGGCCATACCCAACAAGCCCAGGCAAGAGATGAAGATGGCAAGGATGGCAATCACGGATAATATGCTCACCAGATCGCCAAACAGGATATCGTATTGCTTGTGTACCTCGGCATAGAAATCCAGATAGTCCACCTTCAATGTGGGGTTTACCTTGAGCCAGGCAGCCTCAACCTCACTCCCAGCCTGCTCAAACGTGCCGTTATACTTTACCTGCAAAAGACGAAATTCGGCGGGATTATGGATAAGAACCATGGGTGTAAGCTTTTCCATCAGCATTTCGTGGTTGTAGTTCTTCACCACACCGATGATAACCACCCGGCTGGAGTCTTCGCGTCGATAAAGTTCCTGTCCAAGAGCGGCTTCCGCGGATTCGAAAAGGAACTTGTCAACGGTAGCCTCATTGATGACAATGAAATTCTTGTTGGATGCCCCGTGACTGGGGTCGAAGAATCGACCAGCTTTCAATGAGAGCTCCATGCTGGTCAGGTAATCTTCATCAACAGAGAAGTAGCTCACATTTGTCCAATCTTTTTCACCAGGATTTCGCTTATAGTCGTTTCCGAAACTGAAGCCGGCTGCAGGAATGTGTGATACGGCTGAGGCGCTCTCGATTCTGCTCGATTTGGCGATTTCGTTCTTTAGGGCGCGGTAGTCACTGTTGTTGAGACTGACAACCATCCGCTCCTCCATCTTAAACCCATGATCGGCACGGAGGAAGAGCTGAAGTTGATTGAAGACAACAACAACGGAAATGATAAAGATGAGTGAGAATGTGAATTGCGATACGAGCAATGTTTTCCTCAGCCGGATACCCGAGAAAAGCTTCATGGTACTCAAGCTCTTCATGACTTTCACAGGCTGGAATCCACTCAGAACGACTGCGGGGAAGAAACCCGCAAGGATCCCAACCAGCAGGGCGAAGCCAAGAAATACAAGCCCGACTACATAGTTGATCTCTAGTTCCCACCGCAGCATCCTCGCAAAACTGAGTTGAAGCATCAGAGGTTTGAGGATAATGAGCAACAAGAGCGCCGCGAACAAGGCGAAAAGAGAAACCATCACTGACTCCAAAATAAATTGCGTGAAGATTTGCCAACGTGCTGCGCCGGTAACCTTACGAACACCAATTTCACGTGCGCGGGTCAAAGACCGCGCGATCGATAGGTTGGTAAAGTTGAAGCAGGAAGTCAGCAGGACTACTCCGGCAAGGCCGATAAAAAAGTAGACAATAAACCATGGCAGTATGGGGCCTATGGCGTTGTTGATAACATGGCCGGGTGTTATGGAGAGTAGGTTTTGTGACGTGAACTTTACACCCCGCTGTACTTCAGGATTGGTGATGGCCGCGTTGTTCTTACCGGCGATCTCGTTGAGGTGCACCTGGATCTCATCGATCTTTCTGCCAGGTTCAAGTTGTATGTATACCCAGCCTGACCACAATGCGTACCAGTTTTCTGTGTCGTCTTTGAGAGGGCCGTCAAGGCCCTGGTTCTGTTCTGCAGAGATGAGGCTTTTAACAGTTGACATGCTTGCGAGGGCATCAAAGGCAATGTGTGTCTTGTGATTTGTTTCCCGCATGACACCGGTGACTTTGTATGGACCTTCCTTGCCAACTTTGAAAGATTCACCTACTGGATTTTCCTGCTTGAACAGTTTCCGGGCGGTCTTCTTCGTGAGAACGACCGAGTATGGTTCAACGAGTGCCGTAGCCGCATCACCGTATTCAAGGTCGTACTCAAACATTTCGAGAATTTCTGGGTCGGCAAAATATCCGGCCACCGGAATGTTGACATTTTGCGCAAGCTCCAGCCAGATGTTGCCGAATCCACGCTTGATGCGAACGGCTTTCTCCACGCCTGTATAGTCGTTAAGGAGCGCATGGCGAAGAGGCATCGCTGAAGTTGATTGTTCGGACCACTCTTCTCCCCCTGCGCCAAGAGGAATGCTATTGATCCGGAATATTCTTTCCGCTTTTGTATTGTACCGATCATACATCATCTGGTCGGCGACCAACATAATGATGCACATGGACAGGGCCATCGCGACAGCCAGACCAAATACATTGATCATTGAGAAGAACCTGTGGCGCATTAAACTCCTCACAGAGGTCTTTATGTAGTTACGAATCATGGTCAGAAAAATTTAAGTACTGTCGTCGTGCGATTAGACGCTTCGGTGATGGGATGAGTTACTTCAGCTCTTTGCGAACGATATAATAATAAATAAGAAAGCCGAGCGATACGGAGATGGCAAATAGTCCGTATGGCAGAGGGGAATCACCACGCGACGGGATGTACTCCATAGCAACCAGCGACAATCCGGCGAAGAAGACGATGAGCCCCCATTTCAGCGAGGAGTACTTGTTCTCCTTGGCTTCGTGTTGCCTGAAAATGGATTGTGTGTCTTCGTTGACATAACCCTTATCAATCATCTTCTTTTTCAGGATGTAGTCGGTCATGGCTTTTGTGAAAAAGTACAAGGCTGCTCCAAAGGTTCCCATGATGGAGATTGGCATTAACACTTCGCTGGTAATCATAAGTCGGTTGTTTTGTGTTTGGTGGGTGAGACACAGCCTGTGCCTGCCATGTTGCAGGTAGTCGGGAATATTCTGCCTTCCTGGTGGAGAATATGCTCCAGGATGATGTCAAGGGGCTTTTTGGCAAAAAGTCGTATTTTCTGCAACACTTGCCTCCCTTCATGTGTCTAACCAGCCAATGAC
>JAEUUD010000187.1 GCA_016787625.1 Cyclobacteriaceae bacterium | reverse complement strand
CATCCTGAAGTTGTTCTGACTCCGGCTGTAACTCAATATTCTGCTGGATATTCTTGTCCAGGACAACGGTAAGGATGGAAGGTTTGAACCCTACATAAGTATAATCAACCGAGTACGTTCCCTTGGGCAATGTAATGGAGTAGAAGCCATACTCATTGGTTACAGCACCATTGCTGATCTCCTTGATATAGACGGTGACGCCGATAAGGGCTTCCCCATTGGAGGCGTCTTTTACGGTGCCGTTAATGGTCAGCTTCTCCTGGCCGGTAGCAGCTATTGTTATGAACAGGAGGAAGAGTATGGGAAGCCGGCGCATTTCGTATAGAACGTCAGAATGATGGATAACCATACGAATGCAGAGCGACAAGGTTAAGGTGGATGACGGCAAAGCTCCCGGTTTATTTTAGTTTTGTCGGATACAAAGGAAAACAAAGCGCGAAGAAAAAGGTTATGTGGCAGAAACTGAAAGCGTTTTATGAAGAATACAAAGAATATGTAAGGGTCGACCTGATCATGTATGCCGTCATGATTCTGCTCATCATCCTCTACGCCATTTTTGCTGTACTTACCTGATCCTCAACGTCCTCAAAATGAAAGAGGCCGCCCTTCGGCAGCCTCTTTCAACTTAAGGTTCTTATTAACTTCTAGAACTTGAAGGTCAATTGACCCATGAAGGTTGTTCCGAGCTGGCTGAATTGTGAGCCATTGTAGCCCAGAATCCTGTACCTGCCGCTGAACGTAAGGAATCCTTCCAATAGCGCTCTGTCTGTAGGATTGGCAATGGCCGCTTCGCCAGTAGGGTTGCCATGAATGGCTTCCAGCTTCCATTTCGGCAATACATTGAGCAAGTTGTTAACCGTGAACGAAGCGGAAAGATTCTTGGAGAATGCATATCCAACATTCAAATCAGTAACAACAGCAGGCTCAAATGTCTGCTTCACAACGTTCATTATCCCACCGCCATTGTCCAAGTCCTGGAAGCCTGTCGGTCCAAACAACGTGTTGTTGAGCACCACATTGAACTTATTGATGCTGTAGTCAAAGCCAAGGATCACCTTATACTTCGGACGACCTTCCTGCAACAGGGAGATGGCCTGGGCATTCAAAATGGTTGCACCTGCATCCTTGATAACCTGAGGATCATTGGGGGCACCAACAACCTTGTTCAGGATATTCCAGTTTCCAGCGAGGTTAATACCCAGCCTGCCGGGACCAAGATTGATGCCCTTGTAGTTGGCAACAAAATCCAAACCTTCCGTAGCTGTCTTCACACCGTTGATGAAGAACTGCACGCTTGTAAGGCCACCAGCCGCCATGATCTGTCCAAGCGTACTGCTCGGATCGCTGGTCGAGATGGATGAGCTATAAACGATGCGATCAGAAATGGTAATGTTGTAGTAGTCCAACGTGAAGCTCAGGTTGCTGTTAAGGTTTACACCTGCTCCAATCGTGTAGTTGTCTGATTTTTCAGCAGTCAACTTGGGAATTCCCAGAGCAAACGCTTCTTTGCTGATGTTGTTGAAGAGACCTGACAACACGATCGTACCACCGGCGAAAGAAGCCTGGGTAGACTGCGCATAGATCTGGTGCAAAGTAGGTGCGCGGAATCCTGTCGATGCAGAACCACGAATCACCAGCTTGTCATCGAGCATTTTGTAACGTGAAGAGACCTTCCACACTGAAGCATTGCCGAAGTCGCTATAACGCTCAGCGCGGACTGTTCCTTGAATGAGGAAATTCTCGGTGATATCCCATGATGCATCAAAGTATGCACCAAGGTTGAAGCGACTATTGGTTCTTGCATTCTCAGCCCGGATACCAGGGAAAGAGTTAGCACCTTCAAGAGAGTAAGAGGCTGTATCACCCGCGATGATCTCATAAGTCTCATTACGTGCTTCAGCGCCGAATCCAATGTTGATATCGCTGGAGACTGCTTTGGTAACGTCAACGTTGAACACCTGGTGCCTGAAATTGTAACCACCGGGTTTGTATGAGGTAGGACCGGCCTTCCTCAGGGAGCGGTTAACCGTATTATTAACAGAGTATGTCTGTTGATTGCCGCCAATCGTGAAGCTTACATCATGATGCCAGCCATTCGATTCATTCTTGATACCAAGGGTGGCATTGTAATCAGTCAGGTCGCCTTCGAACGTAGGCATATAACCAACATATCCGTTGTACACACCGGCCGCCTGGTCGGCGAGGTATTCAATTTGAGCGGGATTGGTAGGATCTGAACTCTGATTCTGTGTATAGTCAGGAGCGCCGGGAACCGGTGTATGCAGCAAGCCGTGGTCTATACGCCAGTACGGCACACGATAGTTAGCATTACTGACCACCTTCTTGGCCACATAAGCTCCATTACCATAGATCATCCCAGTTTCTCCAATAGGCATTCCCCAGTTGGCAAGGAACTTGGCTGCAGATACAGCTCCTGTTCCGTTGATATTACCACCTGTAGGATTGGTATTAAGGAAAGATAAGATCTTGGCGTTGCCCGGGCCGGTGACACCTGCTCCGTCGCCAAAGGTTGCATACTCAGTCTCCAGATCAATGATACCGCTGCGGACAGCATTGTCTGTCTGACTGAGTCCGATGGTATAGTTCAGGAATCCTTTGCCGAAGTTGGCACCGCTGTTTAATGAAAGGCCGTACGTGCCACCATCACCCTTGCTTGTCACACCTGATGTGACGTTGAGGGTGGTGTACTCGTATTTGTCTTTGAGTATCACGTTCATAACGCCGGCAATGGCATCTGATCCGTATTGTGCAGAAGCACCGTCACGAAGGATTTCAACGCTCTTGATGGCATCGGTGGGAATGGCGGAAAGATCAGCGCCTGTTTCCCCACGACCGGGTGAGAACTGTACATACAAAAGCGAGCTGAGGTTCTTGCGCTTTCCATTGATGAGGATCAAGGTTCTGCTGGGTCCCAGGTTACGAATCTCATACGGGTCCAGCAAGGTTGTGGCGTCGTTAACGGGAGTATTGACCGTGTTGAACGAGGGCACCCTGTACTGCAGGGCTTTATCAAACGTGAACTGGCCTGTTGTTGCCAGATCGCGGTTGCTAAAGTTATCAACCGGCAGTGGCGTATCGATGATGGTACGCTGAGAACCGCGACCGACGGTTACGACCACTTCGCCAAGCTGCTCTGAAGAAGCATCCATGTCGACAGAGACCGTGCTCATGCCTACGATTGAAACTTCCTGAGTAGCATAGCCTACGAATGACACCACAAGGGTGGTGGTCGACTCCGGTACACTCAGTACAAACCTACCATCGTTGTCGGTAGCCGTTCCGCTGGAACTACCCTTAGCCACAATATTAACGCCCGGGATGGGTGATCCATCGGACTTGTCCTTCACCGTGCCGGACACGGATCGGGTTTGGGCAAACGCCTGCACTCCCGCAAGCATGCACACACTTACTAGCAGTAAAAATCTTTTCATGAAGTAATTTTTGGGTTTATTAAATATAATAAAAATAAAACGTCCCCTGCAACGCAGGGTTGTCAAAAACCCACCGAAATCGATTGTATTAGTTAAGAATCTCCTTCACATTATCACGTATCTTGATCGACAACTCATCGGTCGGCAAGTCGTTTACATCCCTTCCGAAGGGATCTTCAATCTCCTCCGCAATCAGCTCCACGCTGAGGATTACGAAAGAAATCAGCAGGACAATGAGGACAGTCACGTACTCTGTAATGGTGACAAATCCAAAAGGAAGCGTGATGATGTATATAAAAATGAACTTCTTGATGTACATCGAATAGGAGTACGGGATTGGGGTATGCTTGATGCGTTCACACGCGCCGAGGATGTCAGCAAATTCCTTCAGTTCCTTATCGATCATGAATAAATGGTCGCCGGTCAGCACATTCTTCTGATAGAGCTGGTTGACCCGCTCATACATCATGGAAGAAAGGCGGTTAGGTATGTGCTTGATGTTCTCCAGTTTGGCAAGAAAATCAGGCCCAGCAGGGTCAAGGTCTTTTACTTTGGCACCATGGCGGAGGTTCTCCTTAACAGAGATGACGAAATTGGGGATCATCTTGGTGAAGTATTCCCGGTTTTCCTTGTCGTCGCGCGGCAGAAAAGCATTGAGCTTATGCGCCAGGTTTCGCGTGTTGTTGACCATACTTCCCCACAGCTTTCTTCCCTCCCACCAGCGGTCGTACGCCGAATTGGTTCTAAACACGAGAAACAAACCCAGTACAATACCCAGCAGTGAGTGCATGCCGATCGTACTTTGAAACTCTTTCTCATGGAGATGGAAGAAATCGAGGAAGAAGTAGCAAATCAAGGCTGTATAAAGTGTCATGAAGATGAGCACAGGCCGCAGCGTCCGCATCACATGCCGGCTGTAGGCATGGGTGATCAGCGAATACCAGGCTTTGGGGTTGTATTCAATCATGTTTCAATTATCGGAATTCATTACGTCTTTTGAAATATGAACCCACAAGTAATTGCAAATAACGCTAATCTTGCAGCGTCTAAACGACCATGATGTATATACGCCTTGCCTTCATACTGACTTTCTGTTGCCGGTCCGCCTTTGGTCAGGATTATGTCTTGACCACCAAGCAAGACTCCCTCGTCGGGAAGATCATCGTACTCACATTTCACAACACCGACAAAGTCCGTATCACGGATGCTGAAAAGAAAAAATCAGAATGGCTGGCCAGTAATGTTCTGCGCATGAGCATCAACAATGAATCGTACAAGGCTGTAAAAACGCCAACCGGATACCGCATCATGAAGATTGCAAAGCCGGGAATCCTTAGTCTTTGTTACGCCCGTCAATTGGAAGAAGCTCCTTATGACATACCCTATTTTGTGAAGAACACGGGCGAATCCCTGGAGGTCCCTAAAATCTTGTTCAAAGTACAAACAAGCAGTTTTCTGAAAGAATGCGGGGACCTTAAGGAAAGAATAACCGCA
>JAEUUD010000186.1 GCA_016787625.1 Cyclobacteriaceae bacterium | reverse complement strand
GTTCAGTTTGAAAAGGTTGTTCAATACACCAATACCAAGGGACAATCATTCTCCAACACGGTGCGCGACATCCTGTTCCATGTAGCCAATCACACCACCCATCACCGGGGCCAGATCATCTCCGACTTCCGTCAATCAGGCATTCAGCCTTTGGTGACAGATTTTATATTCTATATCAGGGACAAAGAAGTCTAAACCATTCCCTCATTCATATTTGAGTGTTTCTGCCGGGTTGGACAGCGCCACCTTGATGGCATGATAGCTCACGGTCACCAGAGCCAGTATCAATCCCGCCATGATGCTCACGGCAAACAATTCCCACCCGATGGTAATCTTGAATTCAAAATCCTTGAGAAACAACCTGGTGATTACGTACCATGATGCCGGAGCGGCGATGACGAATGCAATCAGTGACAGCCATACAAATTGCCTGTTGAGCAGAAGGAAGATATTGCTCAACTCGGCCCCCATCACTTTACGAATGCCGATTTCCTTGGTACGGTTCACGGCATTGATCCCGGAGAGACCGAACAGTCCGAGGCATGAAATAAGGATGGCAAACCCCGTAGATAGTCCCATGGTGCTCATCCATCGTTTATAGCTCTTGTATTGCCTGGCAACATCATCATCCAGGAAAACATAATCGTATGGACGATCGGGGTACATCTCCTTCCATATCTTGCCCACCTTCTCCATCGTTGCCGGAATATTGTCTGGCCTAATCTTCACCAGCATCGTCGTGAGGTAACCAACATTTTTCTTGTCCATGCTCAGCAGCAAAGGGTCAATCCCTGACTCCAGTGATCGAAAATGATAATCCTTGGCAACACCGATGATCCTCGAGCCCTTCCCTAAGGAATCCTCCTGCCAATTGAGAAAGGAATTCAATGGATCGGTCCACTTCATGTCCTTGACGAGGGATTCGTTGACAATCAGCGCTGATGAGTCACTGGCAATAGCAGGATCAAAATTCCTTCCCATCACCAGTTCGATATCGAGGGTCGTGATGTATTGTGGGTCAACCGCATACACATATGCAGATTTCTGTTCACCATCAATCCGGTAGCCGTAGCGAGACCAACCCTGGTTAAACGACGAGCTGGTTCCCGCTACAGAAACAATGTCTGTCTCCTGCGAGAGTCTCGCCCGGAATTGAGCGACGGTCTGGTCAGACGCTACGTTCCACCCCTTTTGGGTTGGTATCACCAGGATTTGGTTCTGGTCATAGCCGAGATCCTTTGTGGTGATAAAGTCCATTTGCCTGTACATGATCACTGAACTGATGATCAGGAAAGAGGATAAGGCAAACTGAAGCACGACCAGCGGCTTGGCAAACCCGGCATTAAGTCTGGATGTGAACCGGCCTTTAAGCACCTGTACCGGTCTGAATCCGGACAGGAACAGGGATGGATAGCTGCCTGCAATAAGACCAACGGTAAGCGTAATGGCCAAGCTTGCTCCTGCCAGCGAAACCCAGTCGCTTTTGAGCAGGCTAATGCCCTTACCAGTAAATTCGTTGAAGGATGGCAGAAATAGTATAACAAGCGCAAATCCGACCAGCATGGAGATCGTCGACAACAGCAACGATTCAAATCCAAACTGATAAATCAATTGGCTCTTCTGAGCCCCCACCACTTTACGAATCCCCACTTCCGTCCTTCTTGCTGTTGATGTGGTTAGGGCAAGGGAAATGTAATTGATACATGCAATGGTCATGATCAACACAGCAATCGCTCCAAGAATAAACGAATACTGAACATCGCTGACCTTGTGCCAGCTTATCTCCTTCTTCAGGTGCATATCCGGCAGACGGGTGAACTCATACTCAAACATCTTCACATCAGGAGGAATGGGGACGGTAGAGCGCTTCTTCCATTTTTCGAGACGTTCGCCCATGTGCTTGTCCACAAACTTCGCGAGGTTGGCTCTGAATACATCGAGGTTGGTATTCGGTTTCAACTGCACGAATGTGGGCGTGTTGAAATTGCCCCAGTTGTCGAGGTTCCTTTCGTAGTAAGCTCGGTTAGGCTGAGGGAGGAGGATTTTAAATTCAAAGCTTGAATTGGCAGGAGCCGCTTCGATCAGGCCCACAATGGTAAATGGCTTCTCCCCTTCGATGTCGATCATGACGGTCTTTCCTATCGGGTCTTCATCGCCAAAATACTTTTTAGCAATCTCCGGTACGATTACTGCGTCGGTCTTGTTCTGGAACAGTTTATCCGCGTTTCCTGCAATCAGCTTAAAGGAGAACATCTTGAAAAAGTCCGGATCAGCGTATGAGAGTTTCTCTGTGAATACTTTATCCTGATACCGGAATATTCCGTCGGATTCAGGAATATAACGTGTAGCCAGCTCCACTTCAGCAAGGTCAGCTTTCATGGCAGGCATCAGCCCGGTTTGCAGCCATGCCGACCGGTTATAAGGGTTCTTGGGATCGTGCTGCCAGGTATCAAATTGCTTCTCTTCCATGCGGAAGATATTCTGTTTGTTTTCATGAAACTGGTCAAAGCTCTTTTCATCTTCGATGTAAAGAAAAATGAGGATGCAAAAGGCAATGCCAATGCTCAATCCGAAAGAATTGATAAAAGAATAGAGCTTCTGCTTCTGAATGTTGCGCGCAGCAACCTTGAGGTAGTTTCTGATCATCATGGTCTTGAAGAGTGATAGGGTAAACTTGTTTCTTAAAAAGACTCCCGGCCTGAAGAATTTCAGCACGTTCCAAGCAAACCTTCGCCGCGCTCTCGCTGCTACAGCCCGTGGATCCCCGGGTAGCTTCATGTCCGCATCAAACGCTTCTACAAGGTCGCCTTCGATGCCTTCATACAGCGCAGCCGGACAGAACCACTCGAGGAACCGTACAGCGTATTCAGGAGGTTTAGTCTTATTGGCCACGCTACACGGAGAATTTCAGTTGAGGGATGAGCTTCCATAGGTCCATCCGCGCTTCCTTCATTGACCGCAGTAATGCCAACCCGGCATTGGTCACCTGAAAGATCCGCTTGCGTCGTCCGCCACGGGCATTGGTTGCGCCTCCCATCGAAGACTTTACCAGGCCCTTGTCCTCCAGTCGGTACAGGGTCACATGGACAGCACTCAGGTTGACGTCCCTCCCAACCCGCTGCCTTACCTCGTTCACAATGGCATTGCCGTACGCATCATCCTGAAGAATGCCAACCATCGTCAGCACCAGCTCTTCAAACTCACCGAGGTATTCCTTGCTCATGTCTATTTGTATACGTTTTGTAAAACAAATATACGTGGCTTCCCGGCCATTGTTTCAAAAAAGGATCATTATTCGATTCTCAGGGTTGCAGCGGGATTGGCCCTGACGGCCCTGAATACATGGATGCTGATGGAAAGGATGCCGAAGCCAATAGCGGCCGCCCAGGTAATCAGGAATGCCGTCATCGAAATACCCACCTGGTAGGCAAACCCGGAAAGCCACTGACTGGCAAACCACCACGCCAAGGGGGCAGCAATGACCTGTGCCAGCATTATCAAGACGAGATACTCCCGCGATAGCAGTGTAAACAGGTCTCCAACAGAAGCACCAAGCACCTTTCGGATGCCTATCTCTTTCAATCGCTGACTCATGGTGTAAGCAGAAAGTCCAAAAAGTCCCAGGCACGAGACCATAATGGACAGCATGGTGAACGAAGAGAACATACTGCTTAGCCTGGTTTCTTCTGCATAGAGGTTGCCAAGATCCTCATCAGCGAATGAGTACTCAAATGGCTTATTCGGATTGAACTTGTTCCAATTGTTCTCAAGAACCCTCATGGATTCATTTATATTCCCGGGCGCGAGTTTCACCACCAGGTAGTCACAGTAGTAGTGCTGGGTGTTGATGAATATCACCAGTGGGTCTATCGTATTGTATAGTGATTCAAAATGAAAATCTTTAACCACCCCGATGACTTTTCCCTTACGCCAGTTTGCTCCCCTGTCTGCGAAGTAAGTCAGTTCAAAGTCCTTGCCTACAGGGTCAGTCCATCCCAGTGATTTTACGGCTGCTTCATTGAGGATAAAGGCCTGGGCTGAATCAGCGGGGTTGTCGCGTGTAAAATTCCTGCCGGAAATTAACTGAAGATTGAGGGCGTTGAGAACATCTTCATCGCCGCTCATTGATTTCATGGTCATGCGATCCTCCGCTGCGTGACCCTCAGGCGTCACTGGCCAGGCATGAAAACCTTCCTTCATGGGAAAAGTGGAAGTGACGGCCACTTCCTTCACAACACTTTCGCGCAGTAGCTGATCCTTCAACGTCCTGAAGTTTCTACCGGCATGACGGTCAAACAGTCGGATATTCACTACTTGCTCATTATCGAATCCTAACTTTTTCTCCCGCATGAATTCCGCTTGCCGTTGAATGATGATCATCCCAACGATCAACAGGCTTGATATGACAAACTGAAAAGCGACAAGAGAGCGTCGGAGCGTCAATCCGGCGCCGGATTTTGTTGAGCCGCCTTTTAACATGGATACTGGTCGAAAGTGTGAAAGGAAGAATGCGGGATACATTCCTGAAATGAGCGTGAGCAGCATCAGACCGCCCATTGCCCACACGAGGTGCGTGGTGCTGAAAATTTCAAATACACTGAGTTGCTTGCCAACCAGATCGTCGAGATAAAGCCTCATAGCTCCTTCCGCCATGGCGACAGAAACGATGAGCGCTATCATTGTTGTTACAAACGACTCACCCAGGAATTGTCCAACCAGTTGATTCCGCACCGCTCCCATCACTTTCCTCACACCCACTTCCCTGGCACGCTCCGAGCCGCGTGCAGTGGCAAGGTTGATATAATTGATGCAGGCGAGGAACAGGATAAAGGCTGCAACGACAATGAGTACGTTCACATAAACGATGTTGGAGTTCGATTGCCACTCGTTGGCCAGGTTGGAATGCAGGTGTATGTCTGTAACCGGCTGAATAAAGTAAGACCGTTCATTTTCCTTGATATAAGGAGGCTGACTTTT